>JAITIP010000037.1 GCA_031279415.1 Candidatus Endomicrobium procryptotermitis
GCAAAGCTTGTTCCGAAATCGACCGTCCTGAAAGGTGCGGCTTTTTCTGGTTACGGCGCGAAAAATGCGCAAAAAGAAGTTGCGGATTGGATAAAAAAATTGGCGTTAAGTAATATGTATATATAAAATATGCAAAAGGATAATATATGACAAGGATGCTTTTACCACTTTTGTTGATTGCGATATTGAATGCTTATATGCCTTATAGGCTGGGAAATCTGCTAGGATTGAAAAATAAGAAAACACTGTATATTTTGTTTGCGGCAGGATTTGTATCGATATTTATTTCCATGCCGCTTATAACGAGATTCAGCGGTATTTTCACGACTATATATTACAATATATCGACTTTATGGCTTGGCAATATTTTGTTTTTGTTTTGCATTATGGCGGTTTTTGAGATTTTTAATCTTATTTTTAAATTTCCTAAGAAAAAAGCGGCTTACGTTATAATATCGCTTACTCTATTGATAGATGCTTATGCCGCGGTTAATGCAAGTTTTTTCAAAGTAGCTTATGTAGATATTCCAATAAAAAATCTTTCCGAAGAAATTAAAATCATGCAGGTTTCCGACGTTCATCTTGGCGCGCATAGAGGGGTTAAATATTTGGAAAAAATAATTCAAAAAACCAATGAGTTAAACCCCGATTTTGTCGTTATCACAGGAGATATAGCCGACAGCAAATCTGCTTTGACAAAAAATATGTTTACTCCTTTACGAAATCTTCACGCGCCATCTTATTTTGTTTCTGGAAATCATGACGTTTATGTGGGGCTTGAAGAAATAATAAAACGTCTTACGGAAAATGGCATTATCATAATGCAAAATAAAGTGATTGAGACAAATGGAATAAAACTCATAGGTTTGAATTATATGAAAGCCGATGACAGTGTTTATGATCCGCATCAGGTAAACGATAAAACTATTAAAGATACTTTGCCACTGCTAGATTTCAGCGGAGATATGCCAAAAATCGTTATCCATCATGGTCCTTGGGGGGTAGAATATATGAATGAATATGGAACGGATTTGGTTATATCAGGTCATACGCATGCCGGCCAGATTTTTCCCGCTACTTTAATTGCAAAAAGCAGGTTTCCGTATCTCAGAGGATTAAAAAATTATAAAGGTACTTATATTTATGTTTCACAGGGAGCGGGAACTTTTTTTGCAAGAATGAGATTTGCAACAAATAATGAAATAAATCTGATAACGCTAAAGCCTTCTCAGGCGGATTAGTTTTTGCAATTTCATTTAATATTACCTGTCAAAAATATAAATCCCATATTTATAAATAAGTTTTTAAATGATTGAATCGCGCTTTGAAAACAGTTGAAGCTGCTTCATTCTTATTTTGACTATATTTGTCATACTTGATATAATTATACAATTCTAAAAAAGCAGTAAGTTTTTTTATTTGTCTAAAAAATAAAAATGTCAACGGCAAAACAAAGGTTTGTTTGTCATTGTGCGCTTTAGTTTTACAATCTTAGTAGAAATTCGAAAAAGCAGTTCTAGAAACCTGTCTGATTTTATTTTAATATGAAGTTTCCAAACCCAGTCTACTATACAGCTTCTCAACTGCTTAATTTTAATTTTGATTTTGCGGTCTATAAGGACAAGGATAAAATTATGAAAAAGAACGTACAAAACGTAAGAAAAGATATAGATAGAGTTGATAAAGAAATTGTTAAATTGCTCAATAAAAGAGCTAAGTTTGCACTTGAAGTCGGGAAGTCAAAAGATAAAACTAGAGCGGCAATATATGTTCCTTCGAGGGAAAAAGAAGTTATGCGCAATGTTTTTTCAGCGTCCAGACAATCCTGCAGCGTTAAAAGCATTTTGAGTGAAGAATCGCTTGAAAATATTTATTCCGAAATAATAAGTGCATGCAGAAATCTTGAAGTCCCGGCAAAAGTCGCATTTTTGGGTCCATGGGCGACTTTCACTCATCAGGCGGCGATGAAAAATTTTGGTTCTTCAAGTTTTTTTGTTCCATGTTCGACGCCTTTCGAAGTGCTGAAAGAAGTTGAAAACGACAGAACGGATTTTGGTGTGGTGCCGATAGAAAATTCAAATGAAGGTTCGGTCAATGCCACCCTTGACATGCTTGTCGATACGGATATTCTGATATGCGGTGAAATAAGTTTAAAAATAGAGCAATGTTTTTTAGTTATAGACCCAAAAATTAAGCCTACAAAAGTTTATTCTCATCCTCATGCTTTAGCCCAGTGCAGTGCGTGGCTGGGAAAAAATTATCCCGACGCTCAGCTGGTGGCCACCGCTTCGACCGCCGAAGCTGCAAAACTTGCTTCTAAAGAAGTATATTCCGCAGCCATAGCCTCTCATGCCGCTTCGAAAATATATAAATTGTACGTTTTGCAAAAAGGAATACAAGACAGTAAACAAAACTATACGAGATTTCTAATAATAGGAAAAATAAATGCAAAGCCTACAGGCAGAGATAAGACAAGCCTTGTTTTTATGGGTAAAGACAGAATCGGCATGCTTTATCATCTTTTAGGAATATTTAACGAATATAAGATTAATCTTACAAGAATAGAGTCCAGACCAACTAAGAAAAAAGTATGGGAATATGTCTTTTTTGTTGATTTGGAAGGACATTCGCTTGATGCTAAAATTGTTCATGCTATAGATAAATTGAGAAAAAACTGTATATTTGTAAAGATTTTAGGGTCGTATCCTAAAGCGTAAAAATAGATTTAAAAAGTTTAATATAAAAAGAGGAAAAAATGGGAGACAAAATAACAAAAATAGTGAGAAGCAGCTGTTTAGGTTTTGAGCCGTATGTAGCCGGTAAACCGATTGAAACCATCAAAAGGGAACTCGGACTTAAAGCCGTGATAAAACTTGCCTCAAATGAAAATCCTATCGGACCATCAAAAAAAGCTTTACAGGCTATAAAAAACAATTTGAACAAAATATTTTTTTATCCAGATTCCAATTCTTATGAACTTAAAAAAGCACTATCGCAGCGATACCGGCTTCCGGCCGGAAATATATTTACTGCGGCAGGTGGAGATGAAATAATTGAACTTCTGGCAAAGCTGTTTTTCAATCCGGAAGATGAAATCGTAATGTCAAAGCATTCATTTATAAGGTATTCCATGGCGGCACAGCTCATGGGTGCTAAAGCAATAGTCGTACCCATGAGAGACGGTTTCACGCATGATTTAGAAGCCATGTCGAAAGCATGTACAAAAACAACCAAAGCCGTTTTTATAACAAATCCCAATAATCCTACAGGGACATATAACACGAAAAAAGAGCTTTCTTCATTTTTAAAAAGTATTCCAGAAAATAAATTCGGCATAAAGCCTTTGGTGATTCTCGATGAAGCATACAATGAATATGCCTGTGCCGAGAAAGATTATCCCGACGGGTTGACTTTTTTAAAAGATAATGCGAATTTGATAATTTTCAGGACTTTTTCGAAAATTTATGCTCTTGCTGGACTGAGAGTAGGATACGGTTTTGCCGATGCATGCATAGTAGATTATATTGAGAGAATAAGACCTCCTTTTAATGTCAACCTTCTTGCGCAGGCAGCAGCAGCGGCAAGTTTAAAAGATAAAGCACATGTAAAAAAAGGCCGGCAATTAGTAAAAAAAGAAAAAGAACGCATTTACAAAGAATTTAAAAAAATGGGCGTTAATTATGTTAAATCTGCGGCAAATTTCATTTTGTTTGAAGTTTCGCCGTTTAGCGCAAAAGGGTTCTTTTCTTTAATGCTTAAAGAAGGCGTAATAACGAGGGCAATGGAAGAATACCAGCTTGACCGATGGGTAAGAGTTACTGTGGGTTTACCCAAAGAAAACGATATATTTATAAAAAAATTAAAAAAGGTGCTAAAAAAATGATAATAACTTTAAGAAAAGGCGCAAAAAAGAAAGAAATCGATTTGGTATTGGATAAAATAAAAAAACTGGGTTATAAACCCCACGTATCCAAAGGCAAGGATATGACGATTATCGGTATGATAGGCGAATATGCCGAAAAATACAAAGATATTTTTTCGGCTATGGACGTAGTTGAAAATATAAGCGAAATACAAAAACCCTACAAACTCGCTTCCAGAGAATTTCAAAAAAATAATACGATAGTTAAAGTCAGCCGCAATGTCGAAATAGGTGGCAAAAAGATACATGTTATGGCTGGACCATGCGCCATCGAGACAAAAGAAATCTTGTTTAAGACGTCCAAAGATGTAAAAGATGGCGGAGCAACTATACTCAGAGGCGGAGCGTTTAAGCCCAGAAGTTCTCCATATACGTTTCAGGGGCTTGGCGAAAAAGGGTTGAAATACATGGAAGAAGCCGGTGAGAAACTACATATGCCGACTGTCAGTGAAGCCATGACTGTTGATCAGGTAGATTTGTTGTCAAAATATTGCGATATTATACAGATAGGTGCAAGAAATATACAAAATTACGATTTATTAAAAGCTGCAGGAAAACAAAAAAAGCCTGTTCTTATCAAAAGGGGGATGGCTACTACGGTAAAAGAACTTTTGCTTTCCGCTGAGTACATTCTTTCGCAGGGCAACTATAATGTTTTACTTTGCGAAAGAGGCATAAGGACTTTCGAGACTTCCACGAGATTTACTATGGATTTAAACGCCATTCCCGTACTTAAAAAACTTTCGCATTTGCCCATCGTTCTCGACCCTTCACACGGCGTCGGCATAAGGGAATATGTCGGCACGATGGCAAAGGCCTGCATTGCCGTAGGAGCTGACGCTTTGATTTTAGAAGTTCACCCAAAACCCGAGGAAGCTTTTTCCGATGGACCTCAAAGTTTGCTTCCAGACCAGTTTAAAAATTTGATGAAAGAGCTTGACTTGATTGCAAAAGCAGTCGGCAGGGAGCTTTTGGATTAATGTATAAAGTATCTATTATAGGTATGGGACAGATGGGAGGGTCGCTTGGCAAAGCGCTTAAAAAAGTCGGAAATAAGTATTATATAATAGGCGTAGATAAAGATAAAACAGTTTTAAAAGCTGCTCTTCAGATCGGTGCGGCCGATGAAGTTTCGCAAAATTTGAAAGCGATAAAAGAAAGCTGGATTGCGGTGATATGTCTGCCTGTAAATTTAATCGCGCCTGTTTATAAACGGATTTTAAAAATTGTCGGAAAAGAGACGGTTATTACAGATACTGGAAGCGTTAAAGGAAATATAGTTTCTGCTGCGGATAAAAATAATTTTGTGCCGGCTCACCCAATGGCGGGCAGAGAAAAAAATGGCATAATATCTGCCTGTGCGGAAATGTTTAGAAACGCAAATTTAATTATCACTGAAAATAAAAATCCCGCGGCAGAAAAAAAAGTCATTCAAATGTGGAAAGACGCCGGCGCAAAAATTGTTAAGATGTCTGTAAAAAAACACGACAATCTTGCTGCACTCACAAGCCATCTGCCGCACATAATAGCTTTTTCTCTAAATAAAATATATAAAAAGAGCAAAAAGAATAATCCTGAAATCGATATGCTTACGGCGGGCTCGTTTAAAAGCATGACAAGAGTTTCCATTTCAAGCACGGATATGTGGGCTCCGATTTTTGCTATGAACGCCGAAAATGTCGGCAGACATTTAAGTGATTTCATAAAAGAGCTTGAAACTTTTAAAAAAGCATTAAATAGTCAAAATAAATTAAAAAAAGAAATATTAAAAACGCAGAAATAAAAATGAATATCACGCTTAAAAAGGTCAATGAAGTAAAAGGCATTATGGAAATTCCCGCTGATAAATCCATAACTCACCGCGCAATAATGCTTTCTTCTTTGGCAAAAGGTGATTCCATCGTACACAATTACCTTCCTTCCGACGATTGCATAAGAACTATTGAAGCTTTTAAACTTCTCGGTGCTGAAATCAAAATTTGCGCAGATATTCTTTATATTAAAGGTGCAGGTTTGCGTCTAAAATGTCCTGAAAATGAAATTTTTGCTGGCAATTCTGGAACGACGGCAAGGCTTTTGTCGGGAATTTTGGCGGGACAGAACTTTGAATCCATAATTACTGGCGATGAAAGCCTTTCACAAAGACCTATGAAACGCATTATAGAGCCTCTTTCAAAAATGGGCGCTTGCATACAATCCGACAACTATACGCTTCCGATGAAAATAAAAGGTTCTTCTTCATTAAAAGCAATAAAATATGAAAGTGATAAATCGTCTGCGCAGGTTAAATCGTCCATTTTATTTGCCGGTTTATACGCTTGTGCGGCAACGACTTACATTGAATCCGTAAAATCACGTGACCACACTGAGCGCATGCTTAAATCTTTCGGTGCGCAAGTTGAGATAAATGCAAATGCCGTCACTATATGGCCGGCGGAGCAATTAAACGCGTCGGAAATTTCAGTTCCTGGCGACATTTCTTCTGCGGCATTTTTTATTGCTGCTGCTCTGATAACACCCGGCTCGCAATTGACGATAAAAAATATGGGAATAAACCCCACTAGAAACGGGTTTTTAGAAATGCTTTTAAAAATGGGCGCAAACATAAAAAAAAGCGATGAGAGAGATATTTCAGGAGAACCCGTTTGCAATTTAACTGTAGAATATTCTAAATTGACAGCCGTCGATATCGGAGGAGACGTCGTTCCGCACATGATCGATGAGATACCGGTTTTTGCTTTAATAGCTGCTCAAGCTGATGGAATAACAAAAATCACCGGAGCAAAAGAACTGCGCGTCAAAGAAAGCGACAGAATAAAAGCCGTTTATACGCAATTTCAGAAACTGGGAATTGAGATTGAAGAGCTTGAAGATGGTTTGATTATAAACGGAAGTTCCGGCAGAATGTTTGAAGGCGGAACGTTTGAAAGTTTTAAAGATCACAGAATAGCGATGACTCTTGCCATAGCGTCTTTAATTGCGGAAAATGAAGTGACAATACAAAATGCAGATTGTGTAAATATTTCATTTCCTGATTTTTATGAGAGGCTCAAAAATATATGCCGGTAAAAAAAAGTCCGATATTATTTTATGTGGGAAGATTTTTGTTTTATCTGTGTTTTCGCTTCATATTTAGATGCAATGTTGAAGGAAGAGAAAATATTCCTAAGGAATGCGGCATTATAATAGCATCTAATCATATAAGCGTATGGGATCCGCCGCTGACGGGATCTATGATGGAAAGACCTTTAAACTTTATGGCAAAACAGGAACTTTTTGATATTCCGATTTTGGGTTTTCTTATAAAAAGGACAAACGCTTTTCCCGTTAAAAGAGGAACGCAGGATATGAGCGCAATGCGTAATGCTTTTTCTCTTCTTGAAAATGGAAACGCTTTGCTGATGTTTCCAGAAGGGACGCGTTCAAAAGACGGCTGTTTGGGTAAAGCAAGAGCCGGGGTGGGGATGGTTGCCTGTCATGCTCAGGTGCCGGTGATACCCGTCAAAATAGAAAATACTAACAATGTGTTAAAATTAAAAAAAATAAAAATAAAATATGGCATACCGATAATGCCGCCCAAAGAGTATTCAAAAAGCGATTATATTCGATTTTCACAGAAAATTTTAGATCAAATAAATGAAATGCAGTTTGAAAAACAAGAATGAAAAAAATAAAAATAGCAGATAAATCAGGTTTTTGTTTTGGCGTGCAAAGAGCGGTAAGCCTTGCTGAGAAAACAGCCGGTTTAAATAAAAGAGTTTATACGCTGGGGCCTGTAATACATAATCCTCAGGAAGTTGAAAGGCTTAACAAAAAAGGAATTAAAACACTGGCTGATCCGAGAAGCGTTAAAAAGGGCATAATAATTCTGCGTACACACGGGATACCTTTGCAGCTTCACAAAGAGCTTAAAAAGAAAAAGTCAATCGAGATAATAGATGCAACATGCCCTTTCGTAAAAAGGGCACAGGATATAGTAAAGAAACTAAGTGCAAATAACGACACTATTATAATTGTCGGGGAAAGAGTTCATCCTGAAGTTGTTGCTTTGATGTCTTACGGCAACGGGAAATGCATAGTTGTCGAGAATATAAAAGAAGCGCAAAAACTGGAAATAAAAGGCGATTTAAACATAGTGAGCCAGACGACACAGACGCCGAAAAATTTTGACAGTATTGTAAATTGTTTAAAAAAAAGCTATAAAGTAAAAATTTTCAATACGATATGTAAAGCAACTTTTGACAGGCAGCAGTCGGCTGAGAAGCTTGCCAAGACGGTTGGTTTAATGATAGTTATTGGCGGCAAAAATTCCGGCAACACGACAAGGCTTGCCGAAATTTGTTCGGATAAAACGAAAACCTATCATATAGAAAAAGCCGACGATTTAAAAAAGTCATGGTTTAAAGATAAAGATGTCATAGGGCTGACCGCAGGTGCGTCAACGCCTTACTGGATAATAAAACAGGTGCAAAGGAGGATAGAAGAAATTTGTTCCATAAGCAACAAAGTTTAAAAAAAAGCTAAAAGTAAGGAGAAGAAGTAAAATGGTAGACAATATTAATTTAGATAAAAATGCTACTCATTTTGAAGAAAACGAAGAAATGAGCATGGAAGATTTGATGAAAGAGTTTGATTCCGCAGGGAACATAACAGTCGGTAAAGAACTTGACGTGACGATTATTGCTGAAAATGAAGACGGATATATGGCAGATTTGGGAATGAAGTCCGAAGGTATTATCCCTAAAAGTGAGTTTGACGAAGGAAAACTGCCTCCGGAATTGAAAATCGGGGCGGTTGTTAAAGTAAAAGTTTTAAGTACTCGTGGGCAGGCAGTTCTTTCTTACAGAGAAATGGCTGAAAAAGAGTGGTGGGATAAAGTTGAAAGCGCAGTTAAAGAAGGCAAAACAGTTAAAGGTATGATAAGCAAAACGGTAAAAGGTGGTTTTTTGGTTGATATAGGGGTAACCTCATTTTTACATATTTCGCAGATTGACATAAATTTTGTAAAAGATGGGGAGAAATACGTAGGGAAAACTTATGACTTTGCGATAATGGAATTTGACAGAAAAGCAAAGAAAGTAGTCGTATCGCGCAGAAAACTTTTGGAAGATGAAAAAAATGCGAGAAGAACTTCCGCCTTTGAAAGTATTGCCGAGGGTCAGATTTTAGACGGTACAGTTTCAAGAATTACCTCTTTCGGAGCTTTTATAGATTTGGGCGGAATAGATGGGCTGCTTCATATAGGCGAAATGGCGTGGTATAAAGTCAGAAAAGTTGAAGACTTGGTTCATCAGGGGCAGATGGTAAGAGTTCAGGTAACAAAAGTCGATAAAGATAACGAAAAAATTTCGTTAAGCATGAAAAGCCTAAGTCCTCATCCGTGGGACTCAGCGTCAGAAAGATTTCCGATTGGCTTGATAATGAAAGGAAGAGTGACTTCTGTTATGGATTATGGAGCTTTTGTGGAACTGGAGCCGGCGATAGAAGGGCTGCTTCATGTTTCAGAATATTCTTGGAATGACAGCGAAGCCTCTTTTAAAAGGAATGTCAAAAAAGGTACGGAGCTGGAAGTAAAAATAATCGACGTTGACAAAGAAAATAAAAAAATATCCTTGTCAGTTAAAAAAATGCAGGTTAATCCATGGGAAGAAGCCGTAAGGCATTACACTCCTGGTACAATCGTAAAAGGAACTGTACAAAATCTTATGCCTTTCGGGGCTTTTGTTAAACTTCCGGAGGGAATCGAAGGTCTTGTGCATATCAGCGACTTTTCTTGGACGAAAAGAATAAAACACCCCGAAGATGTCATAAAAAAAGGACAGGAAATAGAAGTTGTAATTTTAGAAGTAAACCCGCAAAATGAAAAAATTTTGTTATCAATAAAACACACGAAACCCGACCCTTACAAAAAATATAAATCCGGTGCGGTCGTAAGCGGGAAAGTCATAAGAGTTACAGAGTTTGGCGCTTTTATAGAACTTGAAGCAGGAATAGAAGCTTTGATAAAAAATTCCGAAGCTTCTTCTGTCAAAGCTGACAGGAATCAAAGCATTCTAAAAGAAGGCGAAGAGGTAGAAGCCAAAATAATAAAAGTTGATATAAGAGACAGAAAAATAGAAGCCTCAATCAGAAAACTTGAATTTGACAGAGAAAAAGAGCTGGTAAGAAAATATGCCAGTCAAGATGATAAGCCAACTTTGGGAGAAGTGCTAATTGAAGATGGGGAATAACCCCGTCACTAAATTAATTGACTGAATAAACGGGATGATAAGATAAAACAGTAATTAAAATTTGCAAAAATGTTGACAGCAAAAAGGATTATTGACTTTTAAATCCGAAATATCTTATAATACATCTCTCATTACTATTTACAGAGGATAGGGCTTTAAAATGAATAAAAAGACTTACTTACCAAAAGTTGACGGAATCGAAAGGAAATGGCATTTGATTGATGCCAAAGGAAAAGTTCTCGGAAGGCTGGCTGTGGAAATAGCCGACATTTTAAGAGGAAAAAAGAAAGTCATCTATACAAACCATATAGATTGCGGAGATTTTGTTGTTATAACTAATGCCGGCAAACTTGTTCTTACGGGAAAGAAGCTTGACCAGAAAATGTATTTTACTTTTTCCGGATATCCCGGCGGTGGAAAACTTACTCCTTACGGAAAAATGATGGAAAAGGCGCCGGAAAAAGTTTTGACGGCCGCGGTTAAAGGCATGCTCCCTAAAAATAAGCTTGCTGATAAGCAGCTTAAAAGGCTTAAAGTATTCAGAGATGACAGATATGACCATGCCGCTCAGTTGGCGGGATCGGTAAGTAAAGAGGAGAAAAAATGAGTAATGTTTCTTATTTAAGCACGGGACGCAGAAAAAATGCGGTTGCGCGCGTGAGAGTTTCCGAAGGAAGCGGAAGAATAATTATTAATGATAGACCTCTAGCCGAATATTTTGGCGGTCTTGAAAGGCATAAAAAAACTGTTCTTAAAACTTTTGAAGTCTGGAATGGCGTAAAAAGTTATGACTTTTATATAAATGTTTGTGGTGGTGGAGTAACGGGACAAGCAGGAGCAATAAGTCATGGAGTTGCAAGAGCCATTTTATCTCTAAACGAATCTTCAAAAGATATTTTAAGAAAAGAAGGACTTCTCACCAGAGATTCAAGAATGGTTGAAAGAAAGAAACCCGGAAGACCGAAAGCCAGAAAACGTTTCCAATTTTCAAAACGTTAAAATACATTTTTATTTTTTCAAAAAGGCGCACTTATATTTGCAGATAAATGCCAGTTTAAATTTGTGGCAAAGGTGCGTGTTCTATATTAAGATATTACAGGACAGTCGTCGTATAATCTTAACAGGAATTCGAAAAGGCAGTTCTTGTCGTTATTGCCAAGCTTCTAAACTTCTGTCTTTTGTTTTTTTTAAAGCCGCAGTGTCTGGTTTTTGCAGATGACAAATCAAAAAGACTGCTACAGTTTGTGGGTTTACAGTTGTTAATCTGTACCCTGTAGGTTGACGTGTGGATGTTCATTCACATTTTTTCATAAGTCGTTGAAAAGAAGTTTACAATTTGCTAAGCTTATATACAAGCAAAGCATAAATTACAGGAGATGCCGATGTCTATAGCTCCTTTAAGAAAAAAATATTTGGGAGAGACATTAGTCTCTCAGGGAGTTATAACACAGGAGCAACTTAACGAGTGTATAAGCGAACAAAAGAAAACTAAAGAAAAGCTCGGTAATATTTTTTTAAAAAAAGGATATGTTGTAAAAGACGTTTTATCAAATGCCCTGTCATATTGCCTTGGTGTTCCTTTTATAAGAGGATCAGATCTTCGGGTTGAAAGAGACGCTCTTGCGCTTGTTTCGGAAAGAAACGCAAGGCGTTTTTTTATTATGCCTATTTCGCTTAAAGATAACGTTTTAAACATAGCGATGGCAGATCCTTCGAATGTCGTCATGAAAGACGAAATTGAAAAGATCGTAGGCATAAAACTTTCTGTAAGTCTTATGGACGAAACAGAAATTAAAGAAGCAATAGAAAAATATTACGTAAGAACAAGTTTGGGATCGGATAGCGATGAGGAAGGAGATGTTGCGGCAAAAGAAGAAGAGATAACAGATGAAGATTTAAGCGAATCAGCGGAAGCTGCGCCGGTTATAAGATATGTTAATTCCATATTTTTTGATGCCGTCGTAAAAAAAGCCTCAGATATTCATTTGGAAGTTTTTGAAAAAGAAGTTGTATTAAGAATGAGGATCGACGGTATTTTAAGAGAATTTTCCGCGCCGCAGAAAAAATATTATAACGCCATAGTATCCAGAATAAAAATCATGTCGGATTTGGACATAGCTGAAAGACGTCTTCCGCAGGATGGAAAATGTAAAATCAAAGTTAACGGAAACAGAGTTGATGTCCGCGTGTCAATGATACCTACGGTTTACGGTGAAAAGGTTGTTATGCGTATGCTCAATAAAGAGCTTTTTGCTTTGGACATAGAAAAAATTGGAATGAGCGATAAGGAACTCAGACTTTTTAAAGAAGCTATTAACATGCCTTATGGAATGATACTTGTGACAGGTCCTACAAGTTCCGGTAAAACGACCACGCTGTATTCTGCGTTAAAATATCTTAACACTCCGGATCTGAATATTTTAACTGCCGAAGATCCCGTTGAATACGAATTAATGAATATAAATCAGGTGCACGTAAAAGCCGACATAGGACTTACTTTCGCAAGTATTCTGCGTTCTTTCATGCGTCAGGATCCGGACATTATTCTTGTGGGAGAAATAAGAGATCAGGAAACCGCAGGTATTGCCATTCAGGCGGCGCTGACCGGACACACTGTATTTTCTACGCTTCACACAAATGATTCCGTAAGCACGCTTTCGAGAATGTCATTTATGGGAATAGAATCGTTTTTGATTGCAGACGCCGTGAATTTGGTTATGGCGCAAAGACTTATAAGAAAAATATGTCCATTCTGCAAGGAAGAGGTTACAAACCTTCCGGACAACGTGTACGAAAAACTGCGCATTTCTCCGGATACAAAAATTTATCAAGGAAAAGGCTGTGAAAAATGCGATAAGTCGGGATATAAAGGCAGAACGGCAATATTTGAAATTCTTGCGATGTCGAGAGATATAAGAGAACTCATAGTGAAAGACGCACCGGATCTTGAAATAAGAGATAAGGCGATAGAACAGGGCTTTGTGACGCTTAGGGCAGCCGCAATCAATAAAATGAAAGAAGGCATTACTACGGTTGAGGAAGTTATGAGTGTAACGATAGCATCTTCATAATTATTTAATGGAGAAATAAAATGCCGCAGTTTAAATATCAGGCCATAGATTCTAGAGGGCAAAAAATAAGAGGTGTCAGAGAGTTCCCTACGAAAAAGGATGTAATTTTATTTTTAAGAGGCGAGAGGCTTACTCCGGTAAGCATTGAAGAAAGCGGCGGAGCTAGAGCTGTTATTACTAGATCTTTTTCAAATGTGGCAAAACCAAAATATAAGTCCGCAGCAAAAATACCGGGTAAAGTCAAAATAGAAGATATTGCACTTTTCTGCCGTCAGCTTGCCACTCTGGTGGGAGCCGGAGTAAATCTTCTGGAAGCTGTTGATGATATTTCCGATATGTCAAACAATCCGAAAATGAGGGGTACTCTTAAAGAAGTAGCCGGAGATCTAAGAAGCGGAACTCCTCTTTCGGACTCTTTAAAAAAACATAAAATGTTTACAAAAACACTCACCTCAATGGTTGAAGTTGGGGAAAGATCCGGAAAACTTTCAAAGGTTTTGGGTGATTTGGCTTTATATCTTGAAAATAACGTTAAGCTTATAAGAAAAATAAAATCCGCAAGTACTTATCCTATGTTTATAGGATGTTTTTTTGTTCTGGTTTTGCTTGCTTTAATAGTGGGAATAATACCGAGATTTGAAGAGATGTTTATGTCTTTTGGCGCGGATTTACCGGCGCCCACTAAAGTTGTTATGAATATAAGCAACTTTGTTATAGGAAATGGTTTATGGCTGTTTTTAGGAACGGTTTTTTTTATTATAGGCTTTATGTTGTTTAAAAAGAATCCGCGTGGAAATTTGATATATTGCCGACTGCTATTTAAAATGCCAATTTTCGGCAAGATTTATATGAAAATGGTTCTTGCAAGATTTTTTCAAACGCTTTCCACTCTTGTAAAAAGCGGAGTCGATATTGTCGCTTCTCTTGATATATCCACAAACGTCATGGATAATTCTTTTACTGAAAGCATAATGCGCAAAGTAAAAGCAAAAGTGCTTGAAGGCAATCAGCTCGGAATGGAAATGGAACAATATGAGATGTTTCCCAGAATGGTTACAAGGATGACCATCGTCGGAGAAAAATCAGGACAGCTCGACGCTATGTTTGACAAAATAACGGACTATTTTACCGATGAAGTTGACGCCGCGGTAGCGACTATTAGTTCCGTTATTGAGCCTGTTCTTATTATAGGTTTGGGTTTTATAGTAGGTTTGGCGGTAACGGCAATGTATTTGCCTATATTCTATCTTGCTTCGGCAATGATGGGTTAAGAAAAGCATTGATTTTTAAGAAATGTCGAGTATACTATCGGATGGATATATCAATCATCCATGAAATAAGGAGATTATAACAATGAAAAAGATTTTCATGGCTTTTGCAATGTTCGCAATGTTGTTTTGTATCGTTTCTTGTTCCAAGAAGGAGGATAATAATAAGAAAGAATTCAACTATAAAGGGTATTCTATTTCAGTTGCTGTTACAGAAGTGTATACTGTTGATATAGACAACTTGGTTTTAGCTCCAGGACAACAAATACATTTAAAAGCCACCATAAAAGATGCAAGGGGCAACATAACCGTAAATACACCTGTTAATTGGAGTGCTTCTTCAGAATTAGGATCTTTTTCTCAAAATACCGCAGAATATACTACTTTAATTGTTAGTGCAGCCAGTGGTGATAATTATTATATTAAAGCAGAGTTTGGAGGGGTAGAAAAAACAATACCTGTTATAGTTGATACTCTCAATGTGTCTTTTCAACTTGATCCGCTTGAGGCTATTATATATCCTGAGGCCGGAATGCGCTCTGTTAAGGTGACAATAATGCGCAGCGGCGGACAAGAAGAGGATACAAATAGTATAGTAATATGGAACGCTGCCAAGACTCCGGGTAATTTTGTATCTTACACTACTAAGTCTGGTGAATGGAATGGATATCAACCGGCGGCTACTCTTTTTGGTTCTGTTCAGATATATGTAATAATTAATGGTCTTGAGTATGTTTCACCATCATATACAGTAGCTCAGCTATAGTAGCTCACCTATTTATTTAATAGAATTGGATTGAACACGCCTTTTTAAGAGTTTTGAATGATTAAAAATAAACGCGGTTTCACCATGATTGAATTTATTATAGTGTTATTAATAAGCTCAGTGCTTATTGTTATTCTCTCAATAAGCAGAAGATCGCAAATTAAATCGACATATTTTCGTGAAGCTGATGTTCTTATTGCTGATATTGTAAATAAAGAGAATTTGGCTTATATGGCTGCAAATATTTCTACATTTTTTAATGTTCCTCTCTCATCTTATGCTCTTGTCGGCGGATTGGAGGTTGTAGATGGCAGAAAGTATTTATACTTTAATTCTTTCCAAGTTACAAATGCAGACAGTTCGTCGTTTATTGTCACTGTTTACGGAAATGAGGACAGCATAGCTAAAGGTGTGGTACGCAAAGTGAGATATCAGGATGGCGATATCATCCCGATTCTAAACTAGGAGAATGCTTATGAATAATCAAAAAGGTATGACATTAATTGAAGTGATGGTTGCTATGTTAGTGCTCTCTATTACTATGATTGGTGGCATCTCTTTTTTTACAAGCGCTTATAGAATAAATTATGCCTATATGGAATCAGCAAATAGAATTGACCATGCTTTAAGATATGTCGAAAAACTTAAAATCCAAAGGAGAGATTACCCTACTTTTGGAGCCTTTGCAAATAGCGGAGGAAACGGTTTTACTGCCTTTTTTGTCGACAGTGAGTTTAATGATGATTATTCAGCTGATCCTTATTTTTATGAAAATTATTTTTCTGGCACAATTAGAATTCCTGCAACTTTTACAACATCAAGTTTTCCAACCACTAATAGTAAAACTATGATTAATGGTACTCAACAGCCTACAGGATATTATTATTGGGATGAGGCTAGTAAAATCATGAATAGTACTGCACCATATACAGGCGATTTGGTGTCTACAGATTATCCCAGTAACGATTATCATAAATACAGAATATCATTGGCTTTTGAGGATGCCTATGCAAGTAACACTCCTCTTAAAGTCGGCGTTTCTGGCATTGTAGATTATTATTTAAACTATCATTATAATGGAACTGGAACAGAATTTTCAGATGCTTATTCAGAAACTACATTTACAAAAATGGCTAACTTCGCCAAACAAAATAAATACAGTTCAATATACGATAACAATAGAAAAATGCATAAGTATAATCAGATAACTTCTCTTTCCACAATGTTTTCAACTAGTAATATTTCCTTTTATATATTTCCTTCAGGAATAAAACAAACTACTATTAAAACTCCTGTCTCATTAAGAGAGGAAAATATTAATAATAGCTCTCCTGGGTATTATGTAACTCCATACAGTTATTTTAGTGTTTACGGTGGCAGTTCTGGAAGTAAAGCCTATGGCTATTACTATAAGCAGGCTTCGCCTTCTGTTGCAAGCCCAATTCTTTTGAAGAAAGGTAGTGTGCAGGAAAATACAGGAGAATCTTCTTCATTAATAGGCAATGAAAGTTTTTCTTTTGACAGCAGAAGATTTTACAGGTCTTATCCAAGTGAAACAAATCAGGATGAAATTGTTGAACTTAGAGATAAAGTCAGTAGTATTTATACTAGTTATACATATAAAGACTATGATGACGTTAACAAAACTGTTCTGCAAACTCCAGATCCAGCTGCAATTGGTAATGCCAATCTATATCATAAAGATGCGTTGTATGTTGCTTTAGTTTACAAAGGAGATGCTACTGGAAAAGAACAGATACATTATTTGTATTATTGGAACTACTATCCAGGCAGTGGCAGTATACCAGGCTATGTTACGCCGTATAATACTTATGCTTATGCTGCATATTTTAAACTGTTGCCTTCGGGAGAAATAAATCAGCGCAGGTTTACGAAATACAGACGCAGTGTGTATATATCTGTATGGCCTTTCAATAGTGATGCGCAGGCTAGGACTGCAATGAGAAATGCTATAGCTTACAGTCAGGATCTTAATGCTAGAATTAATTATATAAAAGATCAAGCAGGAAAAACACCTGGACAAAGGATGATAGTAATTCCATTCATACAGCTGTATGCAGATAATGATAATTCTACTCTTTGCGAGGCATTATGAAAATTAAGCAAAGAGGCAGACATGGATTTTCATTGATAGAAACGCTGATTACTATTGTTTTGGTTGGTATTTTATCTATGGCATGTGCCACTATGATGGTATTTGCGTATTCAATGTTTGAAAAAGTGATGGGTAATGGAACGGCGTCTATCGAATATAAAACTTTTAGATTCAGAACCGAAAAAATATTCAGAAATATGACAAAAGATGGACCGCTGATTTATGACTGGATCACTGATGATGTATGCAGCAAGGATAACAGACCTCCTGCAACTCCGAAAGAAGAAGAAAATTGCATAAAAATGGATGTGGAATACTTTCCTATCCCGTATGCGGGTGAAGTATTTACCAGAAAATATTATCAAACCGTGCCTGGTGCCGCAACTACCAAATATAAAGTGAACGGAGGAGCTGTAGATCCTGGTATTTGGGAGGGACATGTAGGCAGAACTGTTGCTGTTTACAGTTGTGTTGAAAATGAAAAAATCGATAAAAATTATAAAAGATATTTGATGACATTGGAAAAATCTACCGAAACAGCTAAAAAAATGGTTGTTTTATATTCATGGGATGCTAATCTAGACTCAAATGGCAAATTCCTTAAAATTGATTCTGAGTCGATGCAGAATGGGAACTATAATAAAAGTGATGCTTCTCTTCCAGGCGGAGGTTCTTCCCGCGCTCAAAGAGAAGTCCTACTGCACGATGTGTACGATTTTCAGGTAACGGCAAGATTAAGCAATCTGGCGCTTAACAGGATTACCGATCCTGACTTTGAAAATATCGCTGTTGTAAGGCTTTTTGTTAAGTTGGGAGAAGCTGCCGACGCACAATACTCTAATGATTTTATTTTTGCAAATAAAGCTATTTATGGTAATATCGATAGTTTTTTTACCGGGATAAATGAAAGTTATATAGTGCCTTGATATATAAAACGCAGCAATGTGTATTTTTTGATAAGCAATTAGACGGCAAAACAAGTAAGAGAGTTTTAAAAGATAATATTAAATTGTTAAATAAAAATATATTCTTCGGCTTATATTTTGTTTTTATTGTATAGGGAAAAATGAATAATAAAAAAGGAAGCATACTTGCCATAGTAATAATATTTATTTTTATATTTACCTTGCTTGGTATGTTTGCGATGAGGCTTGTTATTTTGCAGAACGAGATTTCCGACTCTGAGCTTTATTATACAAGAGCTCATTTTGCAGCTTTATATGGCAGCGAACTTGCTTTTTGGCGTATCATGCAGTGGGAAAATATCCCTACCAATTCAACCGTACTAAATCCTGACGGCAGAAAATTCCTTGCCAAGGAACCGTCTTGTTTTGGTTTTTCAAATAATGTCTGGTATCCTTTGCAGGGGCTTAAAATCATAGAAGAGAATTTTGCCGATGACATTTCTGGTGGAGCAGGCAGTGGTATTCATGTTGATGTGACTGTAGAAGAAGATTTAAATCCTAATATTAATGACGGATTTATTCCTGATACATCACCAACCAGTTTTGATCAAAAATACGGAACTTATAAATTTTATGTTATTAAAACCACTGCAACCATATATAGAAACCTTCAAGCCAAGTCAGGCGAAATATCGGAAGCTAAAGATTACTTGTATTTTATGATAGCTTATTCTACTGGAACTGCTGGAGCGAGAGCTTTGAAAAATGTTCCAGAGGCTGACGGTAATATCGTTATCGGATTTTATAATGATACTGAACTGATAAATATGTTTCCCGGTTTTTCGGGCGCAGAAAGGGAAAGACTTATAGAGGAAAAGACGCGGCATTATACTTCTGCGCCTTACAGATCGCTTATAACGGGAAAGGTTCAGCCTATTTTCAGATATTATATCAGAGGGAGGAGATAGATTTGATTGCTCTTGATTGGGGCGCGAAGTTTATTAAAGCTTGTGCTGTTTCGGCAAAAGGAGATGGAAAATATATAGTTTATGCTTCAATGATTTCTGCAGATGGTAAAAACGGAGAGAGGGAAGAAAACCCTTTACTTCTTAAAAATAAAGTAGACACTCTCTTGCGCCAGCTGAGAATTAAAGATAAAGAAACATCTTTATCGATAGGCGGTATTGATTTACTTGCCAGAGATTTTTCGTTGCCTAAAATGTCGCCTGAAAACATTGAAGGCGCTGTTATGATAGAAGCGGAAAACAGTATTTTTGAAACATTGGACGATATGTATTCGGATTATGAAATTCTGTCTAATTCCGATGCCGATAAAATGGACGTTTTATTCATTGCGTTTCCCAAAGACCATATAAACCATATTTTAGGTAGTTTTTCCCAATCCGAATTGGATATTGTCGGAATTGTGCCAGATAATATAGCTTTGGCAAATTGTTTTTTGGCTTTTGAAGCAAAAAGAGCTTTTTCGGAGTCTGTTGTTTTGGTTAATATCGGGCATGAAGTGTCAAATATTGCCATTATCGACAGAGGGGAACTCAAATTTATAAGAAATATGTATTTCGGCGGGTTGGATGTTACCAGAGAAATTGCCGAAATTTATGAGGTTGATTTAAATACTGCCGAGCAAATAAAAAGACAGCCAGAATTATGGGAAAGCATGGGTTTGAATATAAGGAATATTCTCAAAAAGAGTTCCAGCAATTTGCTTGAAGCAATATTTCATTCGATGGAATATGCAGTTTCCAGACAAAGAATAGGTAAAGTCGATAAAATATTGCTGACGGGCGGCGGTGCAATTTTGACGGGAATCGAAAATTTTATATATGAAACTTTAGGGGTGAATACAGAAAAATGGAATCCTTTAACTTCTTCCGATATCATAGGAGCGACGGATAAAGAAAAGGGGTTTTTTATTGCTGTGGCATTAGGGCTTGCTCTCCAAAAAGGAGAGAGTAATGTATAATATAAATCTTGTTCAGCGCGTCAGGGTTTCATCGAAAAAAAGCCTAAAAGCGGTTAAATTTTTTAAAATTATTTCGTTGCTTATGACTTTTGCCATCGCAGGGCTTATTGCTCATACCGTTCGCACGCTTATGGAAATAGAGAAAGTGATCGATCAAATCAATGAACTGAAGATAAAAATTGACGAAATCAGGCGTTTAAATAAAATAAAAGATTCTGAGTCCGAATGGACTTTAAATTATAATAAAATGCTTGCCATAAAAGATATGATCTCCAATAATACAAAAACTGGGCTAATGTTAAGAGAAGTTGGACTTTATATGCCCGAAGGCGATTTTTTATGTTCTTTCATATTAACTCCTGACAACATTATTAAAGAAACTGTTAAAGTGAATGCATTATCGGCAGCAAAAAATTTTAAAGATTTAAAATATGATAAAAATTCTTATATTGAAACGATAAAAACCGCTTATGAAAGAAGTTCGTATATCGGAAAAGATCCCATAGAAATAAACGGTGACCCAGAAGAGATAGAAATAAAACGTCATAAAGTGAGAGTTTTAAATGTGACAATGCCTTTTGTGACGGGTAAAAAATAATGGAAAATTATTCGAAAAAAAAATTAATTTATGTAATAATAAGAAATATTTTTTTTACCTTTGCTTTGATTGCGCTCTATCAGTATGTCTATAAAAATTTTGAACTGCGGCTTAAGGAACAAAATGTTTTATATGAAAAATTTCATAGCGTGTACAATGATTTGCAACAGTTTATAAAAATTAATGAAAATATGTATGAAACGAAGATACAGATAGAAGACATTATTAACAGCATCCCTTTAGATTATGTGCCGAATCAGGATTTATTGACGGGATATAGAGACAGGGTCATTGAGGTTGCTAAAAAATATTCCATAACCAATTCGACGGAAACTTTTGCAAGAGACGAAACTTCTGGTATAGTGACTTTGACTCTTAATTTTAAGCTGAAATACGAACTTTTATATAAATTTCTTTTTGATATCGAAATGTTTTCAAAGGTTCATTCTCTTTCTATAGATACCGAAGGTAACATTGAAGTCAGCAGCAGTCCTCTGCTTTACAGCGCTACGATAGATGATTATTTCAGTGGTAGATTTGGAAATATGGAAGAAGTAAAAGCCGCAGGTTATTTTAAAGAAATTTTTAAAAAATCTGCAGATCAAATAAATAAAATGGGACACATTCCTACGTGGCGGGACATAGATCCTGCGCCTAACAATCCGTTTTACGAATATGTTCCACCGCCGAAAACAAAATCGGAGGTCATAAGGAAAGTCATAAGGAGAAAACCGCCTCCAATGGATATTTCAGGTATCATCTTTGACGCTGCCAATCCTATTGTCATTATAGAAGGGAAAATATATAGAGTCGGTGATTTTTACAAAAAAAATAATATTATGGTTAAAATAGTAGCGATTCTGGAACGAACAATTACAGTTGAACTTGACGGGCAAAAATATATTATAAAGTTTAATAAGGAGGAGTAATGAAGAAGTTTTTAGTTTTGCTAATTTCTGTAGTAATACTGTCTGAAACAGCCTTTGCTGCTATTGAATCCAGGGGGTTGATTTCCGTTGACTTTCAGGGTACGACCCTTTATACGGTATTAAATATACTCAGTATGAAAACGGGGAGGAAATTTGTTACCGACGCGGATCTATTGAATAAGAAAATAGTATTGTCTCTTAAAGATGTTACTCCCGATGAAGCATTAAATGCCCTGCTTGACACATACGATTTGTACTATGTAAAACAAGGCGATACAAACATTTATGTTATTAAAAGCAAAAGCGACGTTTCTCCGATTACCGTATCTAAAGTTATTTTTTGTAATTATGCCAAAGCTTTGGATTTGGAAAAGGTGCTTCATGCAAGGCTTTCAAAAGGCGGCAAGATTGCTTCCGATGAAAGAACGAATTCAATCATTATAACGGATTTGGCCGACAGTATAGACAAAATGGAAAATCTTATCCGTTCGCTGGACGTGCCTACTCCGCAGGTTTTAATTGAAGCAAGAATAGTGGATGTAAACATAGGAAGTAATTTACAAATCGGTACGCAAATAGAAGATATTTTTAGAATGCCTAGAGCATACCAGAATGGCGCAGGGAAATGGACAATTGATTCGAACGGTCATGCTTGGATTGATCCAGTATCTATTATGGGTGAGGATAATATTCCGATGCAGTCGGCAAGATATACGACTGAATACAGTCAATATCTTTCATTGCCGCCTGTTGTAGGCACCGGCCGTTTAGCAACTGCAATTGTTGCCGGCGAGTGGAATATATTAGGCAATATTTTTATGGGACTTGAAGAAAAAGACGCAAAAATTCTCACAAATCCTAAATTGATAGTATTAAATAATCAGGAAGCCACTATTGAAATTATAGAAGAAATACCCTATCAATCGGATAGAATCATAGATTCCGAAACCACCGCTATTATGGCAACGACGTCATTTAAAGAAGTTGGTCTTAAGTTAAAAGTTAAGCCTCAAATTAACAGAGACGGAACAATCGTTTTGCAGGTTCAGCCGGAGCAAAGTTTTAGAACTGGAGAAGCTATTGAAGGCACCCCTGTTATTAATACCAGCAAAGCGGAAACAATTATGATGCTCAGAAGCGGAGAAACTGCTGTTATCGGAGGTTTAATAAGGGAAACGGAGACAAAAACCGAAAATAAGATTCCATTGCTGGGAGATATTCCGATTTTAGGCTATTTGTTTAAAAGTGTCGTAAAAAATAAAGTAAGATATGAACTTACAATATTTATTTCTGCAAAAATTATAAACTAAAAAGGTATTTAGGTGAGCTATTCGGTAAGAATATTAGTTATTGAAGATGAAGAAATAGTCAGAGAGACTTTAGCGGAAAACATAAGAGAAAAAGGTTTTTTTGTAGAAAGTGCCGAAAATGCAGTTTCCGCTCTTGAAATGATAAAAAAGTTTCATTATGATATTTTGTTAGTCGACTATCGTTTACCTGACATGAACGGTCTTGTGCTGATAAAAGAAGCTCTCATGATTTCAAAAGATACTGCTCCCATAATAGTTACGGGTTACAGTTCCGTTGAAACTGCCGTCGATGCTATGAGGATGGGAGCATATGATTATCTTTTAAAACCCGTTGATATCGAAGCTTTATTGTCAGAGATAAATACTATTTTACAGGAAAAAAATATTTTCAGAAGAGGAAAGGAAAGGTTTCACGAATTTATCATAAGTTCTTTAAAACCTTTAAATGACATGGAAGTTGTTATCTTAGCAAGTAAAGATAGTCTTATACCCTTTGAAAAAGAGGGTATATTAAAAAAAATAATTTCTATACCCGGAACGTTTGTAAGAAAAATAAAAGAATTTTATTGGGGATAGTGCTTAAGGAGCTTTTATGAGAATAAATTTATTATGTGCTCTTTTAATGACAGTGCTTTGTTGTGCCTTGGTGCAGGCCAGACCTAACAAAAGAGGTGCGGATTCCGACGAATATGCTGCAGCTGCAACATCGACTAAGAAATATCAAAAATACGATGCATCCCATTTGTCAAAAGTCGAAAATTATTATTTTGATGGCAGACTTGAAAAAGCAGAACTTATGCTTAATGAAATTCTGCTGGCTTATCCTGATAATACGGAAGCTCTTGAAATGAAGAATAAAATATTGATAATAAAAGAAAAACTGTTTGTTTTCAAAAGAAATACTGCTGAAGATTACTTTGTCGAATCGGAAAGAAGTCTTAGAGACGGAAATTATTACGAAGGATTATTGTATTATAAAAGAGCTGTCGATTTAATGCCGGAAATTTACGATGCCCAAAGATACAATACTATAATAGGAGAATTAAATGCTCAAGCTTTACGTTTTAGACGTTCGGACAGAAAAGAATTTCTGATTTCAGTAGAAGCTTTTCAGGATGGAAAGTTTAAGAAAGCTAAAAGTTTAATTGACAATTTATCACAAAGATACGAGAATATGTCCGATTACAGAGGAATGGCAGATTTTTATCAAATCGAGTACACAAACAAAAAGAGAATGAAAGATTATTTTAAAGAAGCGTTAAAGAATTTTAAGAAGGGCAGATATGAAAACGCAAGAAGCGCATTGGATTATGCGATAGCTATAAATCCTAAAGATTTGGATATAGCGCTTTTGTCAGAACAGATTAATTTGGAATTGCAATAAAATTAAACGGATGTGGGTTTTTAATCCTATCTTTTTTTGTAACCAATCTGTTTTTTCGCGGCATAAACCTGAAAATTATCAAAAAATGTCAGTATTGACTTTGATAAGTGTAATTTGTAGAATTTTGCTTGTTTAACGTCTGAAAAATATATGGAAAGGAGTAAGAAAATGCCTAAGAAGTACGTTTATTTTTTTGGTGGCGGAAAAGCTGACGGTGATGGAAGTATGAGAAATTTGCTTGGAGGAAAAGGCGCAAATCTTGCCGAAATGGCCGGGCATAGAGATCTAAAACTACCCGTTCCCCCCGGATTTACGATTACTACAGAAGTATGTACATATTATTATGAAAATAAAAAAAAGTATCCGAAAGAGCTTGAAAAACAGGTTGCTCAGGCTTTAAAAAGCGTCGAAAAAGTTATAGGTAAAAAATTTGGCGATATTAAAAATCCTCTTCTTGTTTCCGTGCGTTCCGGCGCCAGAAGTTCGATGCCAGGCATGATGGAAACGGTTCTAAACGTAGGTCTTACGACAAAAACTATTCCAGCTTTAATAGAAAAGACAAAAAACGAAAGATTTGTTTATGACGCTTATAGAAGGCTGATAATGATGTATTCGGATGTTGTCATGGAAAAAGCCGCCGGCATTGAGCCTAAAGATGACGAAGGAATTCGCAAACAGCTTGAAAGAATAATGGAAGAAAAGAAAAAAGAAAAAGGCATAACTCTTGACACCGATCTTACTGCGGAAGATTTAAAAGAGCTTGCCGAGAAATTTAAATCCAGAGTAAAAGAAGTTTTGGGTAAAAATTTTCCTGATGACCCGTTCGAGCAGGTTTGGGGCGGAATAGGCGCCGTGTTTGCTTCATGGAACGGAAAACGCGCAATAGCTTACAGAAAAATTGAAGGCATACCGGATGAATGGGGAACTGCAGTAAATGTTCAGTCGATGGTTTTCGGAAATATGGGAGACACGTCGGCTACGGGAGTGGCTTTTTCAAGAAATCCTGGAAATGGCGATCCGAGATTTTACGGCGAATATCTTATCAATGCGCAAGGCGAAGACGTTGTTGCAGGAATCAGGACGCCTGCTCCTATAAATGAAGCTGCAAAAAGCGAACATAACAAAGATGAAAAAACTCTTGAAGAAGTTATGCCTAAAATATACAAAGAATTATTTGCCATACAGAAAAGGCTTGAGAAGCATTACAAGGACATGCAGGATATAGAATTTACTATTGAAGACGGCAAACTTTGGATGCTTCAGTGTCGCAACGGAAAGAGGAACGGTCCTGCTGCGGTTAGAATGGCATTGGATATGGTAAAAGAAAAACTCATAACCAAAGAAGAAGCTGTTTTGAGAGTAAGTCCTGCGCAGCTTGATGAGCTTCTGCATCCTATCATAGATGCTCATGCGGAAAAATCTGCGGTCATTTTGGCAAAAGGTCTTCCTGCAGGTCCAGGAGGAGCTGTAGGCTCAATAGTTTTTTCATCTGAAGAAGCAATAGCTGCAGCAGAAGTCGGAAAGAAGGTTATTCTCATCAGAGAAGAAACCAATCCTGAAGACGTTGAAGGTATGAGAGCCGCTCAGGCTATTCTTACTGCCCGCGGAGGTATGACTTCGCATGCTGCTCTTGTAGCGCGCGGCTGGGGAAAATGCTGCATAGTCGGCTGTTCATCGATAGCCGTTGATTTAAATTCAAAAAGCATGACTATAGGCGGCAAGACTTTCAAAGAAAATGACTGGATTACTTTAAACGGCACCAAAGGAATAGTTTATGAAGGAAAACTCGACATGGTTGACGCCACTGAAAACGCTCTTCTTTTTGATTTCCTGAAAGTATGCGATGCCGTAAAAGTGTTAAAAGTCCGCACGAATGCGGAAACTCCCGCTGACGCAAAAAAAGCAAAATCTTTTGGCGCAGAAGGCATAGGATTGTTCAGAACTGAACATATGTTTTATGGAGAAAATTCTGAAAAACCACTTTTTGCTTTAAGAAAAATGATATTATCTTCGACTACCGAAGAGAGAGTGAAAGCGTTAAATGAAATTTTCCCATTCTTTAAAGATTCTATAAAAGGAACTCTTGAAGAGATGGATGGATATCCGGTAACGATAAGACTTCTTGATCCGCCGCTTCACGAGTTTATCCCTCAGGAAAAAGATAAGCAGCAAATAATTGCCGACAGCATAGGCATTACCCTTGATGAATTCAAAAAAAGGGCGGAAAAACTGCACGAGACAAATCCTATGATGGGACATAGAGGAGTGAGGCTTGGCATAACGTATCCCGAAATAACTGAAATGCAGATTCGTGCTATTTTCGAAGTGAGTGCGGAACTTATAAAAAACGGCAAAAAAGTACAGCCTGAAATTATGATACCAGTAACTTGTTCCATAAACGAACTTAAAAATCAGAAAGCTATAATTGAGAAAGTTTATAAAGAAGTTTTAGGAAAAACTGGAGTTAAAAAAATTCAATATTCCGTAGGAACAATGATAGAAATACCGAGAGCCGCTCTGCTTGCCGATCAAATGGCCGAAACTGCCGAGTTTTTCTCTTTCGGAACGAATGATTTGACGCAGATGAGTTTTGGTTTTTCAAGAGATGATATAGGCGCTTTCATGGGAGATTATCTTAATAAGAAAGTGCTGACTGACGATCCTTTTCAGACGGTAGACATTGAAGGCGTCGGACAACTAATATCTTACGCAACCGAACTCGGAAGAGACGTTCGTCCGGGAATAAAGCTGGGAATATGCGGGGAACACGGCGGCGATCCTAAATCCATAGAATTTTGCCATAACATAGGACTTACCTATGTGTCATGTTCACCTTTTAGAGTGCCGATTGCAAGGTTGGCAGCGGCACAGGCTGTGGTAAAACAGAAGAAATCCGAATGCGATAGCGATAGTACCCGCAGAAAATCTAAAGCCAAACCCAAAAAGAAAAAATAAGTTTTATGATAGTTAATTCCGGCCGGTATAAAAATATATCGGCCGGAATTTTGCATTTGCGTAATATATTGCCGTTATCCTTCTTAGTTCCAAGTCCCTAGCATCTCAAATTATAAAGGACAAAGCATTTAAACTTCCGAAATAAAACGGGAAATATAGTATAATAATAGTATTATGAAAAAATCTTTTTCATTATTATTGCTATTATTTTGTGCGACAGCCGTTTGCGGACAGACTGTGCGGGAAAAAACTTCTCTGACAGTTTCTGTTGAAAACACGTTATTTTCTGCCGTTGCTGAAAATAATGGCGGAGCAGTATTTAAAGCCGAAGTCAGAAATGCAAAAAAAATAAAATTATGGTTTCTGACAATAAGAAATAGTGAAGATAATAAAAAAGTAAGAGAATTTATCATAAAAAAAGCTCCGCTTCCGGAAACAGTTTTATGGGATGGATTAACTTCCGATGGAATGATTGCTCCCGATGGGCAATATTCGTATAAGTTTTTTGTTCTTGCCGATAAAGGCAGCGCGGTAGTCGAAAAATCAAAAGTTATCACCATAGATTCAACTCCTCCTTTTGTTTCTTTAAAATGTGATCGTGACGTATGCTTTATAAATCAGGAAGATGGCAAATTTAACAGAGACTTGGTCATTTATTTAAGTGCCGGCGACGAAAACGGCATAGATTTTTCCAAGAGTTATTTGGAAGTTTTAAGTTATAATGATAAAAGAGTGAAAGAGTTTCCTTTCAACGGTAAAATTCCGGAATTTGTTATCTGGAACGGAATAGATGAAGTTTATAATATGCCTCTTCCGGTTGGTAATTATACGGTAAATTTTGTTGTCGCCGATCAAGCAGGAAATGTTTCCCGTATTTCGAGCGAAATATCAATAGCGACTATGCCCAAGGATCCAGAACCGGAACTTCAAAAAGAAGTGGAAGTTAAAAAAGAGGAAAGAGGCCTTGTCATCAATCTTTCAAGCAAAGTTTTGTTTGACGTTTCAAAAAGCGAACTTAAGCCAGAAGCCGAAGACTCGCTGAATGAAGTTTCGGAAATTTTAAAAGTTTACTTAAAAAATAAAGTATTGATTGAAGGACATACCGACTCAAGCGGAAATAAAGAAAAAAATATGCAGCTTTCAGTTGAAAGAGCTCAATCCGTTTATGATTTTTTTGTTAAAGGAGGCATTGACGAAGAAAGAATGACGGTTTTAGGTTTTGGTCCAGACAAACCCGTTGCTTCAAACCATACGGAAAAAGGAAAAGAACAAAATCGCCGCGTTGAAATTATAATTTTAAAAACTCAAGAGCCTCAGCCTGAAACTGAGAAAAGTGAAGAAGCGCAAAAATCAGAAGAGCATTCGAATACTATTGAAAATGAAGATGTACCTGAATCACAGAAACAAGAGACTGAAAATTCGTCAAAGGAAGAAGTGCCAGAACCGCCAGAAATTGAAAATCTTCAAAAAGAATTTTATGAAGGATATGAACAAGAAAATATTTCTTCAGAAGTGTCCAAAACTGCCGAAAATGAAAGTTCAAATTCGGAAGATGGATCCATTATGGACGGTGAATGAAAAATATTTTAATAATCTTTTTACTGGTAATCTTCTTTTTCACTTTAATTTTTGCCGTGTACATAACGGGTTTTAAGATTTACTTCAACAGCGGCCGTCTTATAAAACAATCAAAGCATATTGTCAGAATGATTTTCCAGAGAGACAGTATTATTTCAAAGATAAAAATTTCTCCCTTCGGGAAGATTTCCGTAGAATCTTTTTCTATGGCACAGCGCGGAGGTTTTGATAAAGGCACTTTATTATCCATAAAATCCGTGTCTGCTCATGTTGATATACAAAGACTTTTTCGAAGGGAATTTTTGATAAAAGATATTCATGCACGCAGAATAAATATTGATCTGGATTATTCTTCAGGGAATTTTAATTATTATTTTTTTTCGAATGTTAAATATATTTTTATGAATAAATTTTCCGGATATGGCATGATAAAATCTGTTAAGGCGCATTCCATATTATTGGATGATGCAGAGGTTGCTCTGAAGCTCAAATCCGGCATGGTGAAATTTAAAAATATAGTTTTATTTTCAGAAGTTTTTAATCATGGAAATACTTTTGAAGGAACGGGAACTTTTGATTTTGAATTTAATGTTTTGTCTTCAAGCGCATCGTTTAGATTCAGTTATAATAAAGAGGAGCAAATCATTTATATAAGCGATTTTATAAGCCCGTCGCTTTCTTTTTCTGCTGAAGGTAAAATAAAATTTAAAGACGGCAAAGCGGATTTGGAATATACGGTTAAAATAAACAAAGAAAAATTTCCAACAATCCTGTCATTAATTCCCGGAATTCAATATTCCGCGGTCGCAAATGCACCGTCGGACGGAGCGGAAGAAATTATTATTTCTTATCACTAGGAGTGAACTGATGGCAAAACAGGTCATTATTGTAGGCGCTGGTCCTGCGGGACTTACTGCGGCTTATGAATTACTGGTTAAAAGCGATAATATTCCCATAATAATAGAAGCCTCGGGAGATATTGGCGGCATATCTAAAACTATCGATTATAAAAATAATTTCATGGATATAGGTCCGCACAGATTCTTTTCTAAATCTGACAGGGTGATAAACTTTTGGTTGAATATTCTTCCTTTGCAGACAAAACCTTCCAAAGACGATATTCTTTTAAACAGAAAAATTTCTTTTCCTGCAAACACACCAGAACGCGACCCTCAGACGCAGGATGACGTAATGCTTATAAGAAACAGGTTGACCAGAATATTTTTTTTAAGAAAATTTTTTGATTATCCGATAAGTTTGAGTTTTAACACGATGAAAAATCTCGGAGCTGTTCGCCTTTTGAAAGCGGGGTTCAGTTATCTTTATTCTCTGTTTATAAAAAAGGAAGAAAATTCCCTTGAAGATTTTATGATAAACAGGTTTGGCAAAGAATTGTACCTGACATTTTTTAAAGATTATACGGAAAAAGTCTGGGGTGTGCATCCTATAAAAATACCGGCTGACTGGGGCAGGCAAAGAATAAAAGGTTTGTCCGTAAAGAAAGTTCTTGCCGAGGCTATAAAAAAGATTTTTTTAGGTGGTACAGGAGAAATTTCGGATAAAAACACTGAGACAAGCCTTATTAAAAGGTTTTACTACCCTAAATATGGCTCCGGACATTTCTGGGAGTCTTTGGCAAAAAAAATAACGGATAAAGGTGGAAAGATAATTTTTAATCAATCTGTATTTGCTTTTGAGACTAGAGACAATAAAGTCATAAAAATTTCTGCAAAAGACAAAGACGGCAAAATTCATGAATATGAAGGTGATTATTATATGTCCTCCATGCCTGTAAAAGATTTGATAGCGGCTTTTGACAAAAAAGACGAAATAACAGCGCACGTAGCTGAATCTTTGAAATATAGGGATTTTATGACCGTGGGTCTTTTGTTGAAAAAACTTGAAATTACAAACAATACTTCAATTCCCTCATATAAAAATATTATACCCGACGTGTGGATTTACGTTCAGGAACGCGATGTAAAAATAGGACGTTTCCAGATAATCAACAACTGGAGTCCTTATATGCTGGACGATTATGAAAATACCATATATATAGGTCTTGAATATTTTTGCAATGAAGGTGACGAACTTTGGAGTATGGGCGAAAAAGATTTTATAGATTTTACAATATATGAACTTGAAAAAATCAACATAATAAAAAAAGAAAATGTGCTTGGTACCCACGCGGTAAAAGTTCCTAAAGCCTATCCCGCCTATTTCGGTGCATATGAAGAGTTTAATGTTATAAGGAAATTTACGGACGGGTACGAAAATTTGTTTTTAATGGGAAGAAACGGCATGCACAGATATAATAATATGGATCATTCCATGCTTACGGCTATGGAAGCTGCCGAAAATATAATAAAAGGCGTTAAAACTAAAGACAATATTTGGAAAGTAAATGCCGAAAGCGATTATCATGAAGAAAAATGATACGGCCGAAAAAACAGAAATTAATGTAGCAGGTACAATTTTTCAAAACAAAATAGTAAAAATTTGTATGGCTGTTTTTATTATTGTCGCTGTTATATTTTTATGTTATGGAAAAATTATTAACTTCGGACTTACCGAACTTGACGATCATAATTTTATTTTTTTATGCGCTCCATCTTATGATCAGAATTACGCTTTAATAAAAGCATTCAAAGCAAATGTGATGTTTGATAAATATCCGTCGCTTTATTATAGGCCTATAGTTACATGCGCTTTCATAATACAAAATAAAATTGCAGGTCCTTCTGTAAAATTTGCGCATTTTTCAAGTGTGTTTCTGCATATTTTTGCTTCAGTTTTGATATTTTTCTTCTTAAAAAAATATCTTTTTAGCACGGAAATATCTTTTGCTGCGGCTTTGCTCTTTGCCGTTCATCCTTCGGCTATGTATTCGGCCGTCTGGGCAACGGCCATACAAGAGTCGATTCTTTTAATATCTTTTATAATTTCGCTGGCTTGTTTCAGCGAATACATAAAGGGCGTGAAATACAGGCAGATTTTTTTTGCGTTACACATAATCTTTATGCTTATTTGTTTTTTTGATAAAGAGTCGGCTGTTTCATTTCCTTTTATTTTTCTTTTATATTATTTTCTTTTTAAAGAAAATAATCAAAAGCTGCAAAAGCATGTTTATGTTATATGGATTGCGTCGATGTTTTTCTTTTTGTATATGCGCCGTCTTGCCGGTAATTCCGGAGGCATCGGACTGCCGCATATTACCGCAGACAACATTGCAATGTTGTTTGATTATTATTACTCCTTAGTTTTTTTGAGAACTCCGTTTGGAGCAGTTGTAAGTACTAAAATATTTGTTTTTGGAGGCATAGCAATACTTATTTGTGCGGTATTTGCTTTTTTAGACGGCAAAAAATTTAAAATAAAAAAGATAAATCTTTTTTATTTCCTGCTTCCGTTGCTTATAGTCGGGCCTAGCATAATTGCCGGGAACAGATTGTGGTCGCAGGGAAACAGAATTTATCCGATGTGTTTTGCCGTAATTATAATATTTTTCTTTTTCCTAAAACCGTATATTGAAAATAAAAAGACAAAAATTTATGTAATTATTTTTCTTGCTGTGTTTATGATAGCATGCGCGTCAATTTCTTACAAAAGATCTGAAGTTTTTAGAAATGGAACTAATTTTTGGTCAGAAATATTAAAAGAGGCTCCATATAACATAACAGCGATGAAATTTCATGCTCTAAGTTTGAGAAAAGAAGGAAGATTGCAGGAATCGCTACAGGAGTTTCATTATTTGTCTAACACAACGAATTATTTATATGATGAAGTAAATTATCATTTTGCAGAAACCTTACTATTAGCCGAAGCTTTTGGTGATGCCGCAAAAGTGTTTGAGCGTATAATTGAAAATAAACAGATGCTTATTGCGCAGGTATATGCCGGAGCTGTAATCGCTAATTATTTTTTGAATGAAAAGGATAAAGCCGACATTTATTTCAATAAACTCACCGAGATGTTGAATGCAGATTTCGATAATACAAATAAATATTGCAATTCGTATTTTCAATACATACATACGCTCAAAAGAGAAATGGAACAACATGATGTGCAGCACTGAGGATTTGTCTGCCATATTTATCGTAGCTTGGCTTTGAATAAAAGATTTGATGGGTGAATCGTTAGAATCGTTAGGGCAAGGAATAATGTCTCTATTTTAGGTTAAAGAATTCTCTATTTGAAAACAGGCGGCTGTTAAAAATTAAAGATCTGTAAAGATTTAAATAATTATAAGCAAATTATTTTTGTTTAACAAATTTTTGCAGCCGTAAAAGTTATCAGAAAGCTCATTGTAATAATGTAATAAAGTATTCTTCTTGGCAAGTTATGTTAAGCCTTTAACATCTGCATTTAAATTATGGGTTTTCTTTGCGGCAAGACAAAAAGAGGGATATTTGTATAAAGTTGCAATGCCTTCTTAAACCGAGTTCTTTTTTTTGCTTTTGGGTTATTTGGCTTTTTGTGGCTATTTCTGATATTTTGCTTAAAATCAGCCCTTTTGACTTTAATTTATCGGCTTGCTCTAAAATATTGCGTCTTTGTTCTATTTCTTTTGCAATGTTTGTTGCCATCCCCATTTTTTATTATATTTAAAAATTTGACCTTAACACAGGATTTGACAAAAAAATATTAGTTATATATAATTTTAAAATTGCGGACATAATGTCATCAGCACAAAGAAGCCGTCCCGGTTCACCTTTACCAGAGGGAAAAGGTTAAAAAATAAGAAAAAAATGGGTATATCCTATTTATCATATTTGCGGGGCGGAATCAAATTCTGTCCTGCATTTTTATTTGAATTCGGGTAATACCGAGAGGAGGATGTCGTCGAAAACAGAAGATTTCGTATAAACCAGTTTATAAGAGTTCCTGAGGTCAGGCTTATTGATTCAGACGGAAGTCAGGCAGGCATAGTAAAAGTTAGCGATGCTTTATTGATGGCCCAGTCAAAAGATTTAGATTTGGTCGAGATTTCTCCGATGGCCAAGCCGCCTGTATGCAAGATAATTAACTTTTCCAAGTTCAAGTATGAAATGGAAAAGAAAGAAAAAGAAGCAAGAAAAAAACAAAAAGTTTTCCATGTTAAAGAGGTCAGAATCAGACCTCGTATAGGCGAACATGATTTAGAAATCAAAATCAAGCACGCCAGAGAGTTTATAGGAGACGGTAATAAGGTGCAGCTTACCGCTATGTTTTCCGGAAGAGAAATGCAGCATAAGGATTTAGGAATTAAAATTATGGACAGAATCAAAGAATCGCTGTCCGATATTGCTGAACCCGAAGGAAAAATATCTTCGATGGGAACGAGAGTATTCCTGACGCTTGTTCCGAAGAAAAAATCAAATTCAAAATAGGCTGTAAATATAATCGGAGGCCACAATGCCAAAAATGAAAACGCACAGCGGCGCAAAAAAACGTTTTAAAGTTACCGGAGGCGGTAAAGTAAAGTATAAAAAGCCAGGACAGAGGCATCTTCTTACCGGAGATTCAGGTAATCAAAATAGGAAGTCAAGAAAATCCTCAATCGTAGATTCTACGGATATGAAGATAATGAAAAAATATATGCCGTATAACTTTTAATAATAAATTATTACTGAATACTTTAAGGAGATTTTAATGCGTACGAAAAGTGTGGTATATACCAGACAAAGAAAAAAGAAATATTTTAAAATTGCAAAAGGCTCTTATGCTACAAAGAAAAACCGCTGGAGAATGGTCATGCAGCAGGTTGAGAGATCTCTCAACTATGCATATGTCGGCAGAAAAGACAAGAAGGCCAGCTTCAGAACTCTTTGGATTATACGTTTGAATGCGGCCGTAAGAGAAGAAGGCATTTCTTATAACAAATTTATTTCAGGTCTTAAAAGAGCAAATGTCGCTATAGACAGAAAAATGCTTGCCGAAATTGCGGTAAACGATAACATTTCTTTCAAACAGCTTGTTGAAATAGCCAAAACCGCATAAAAACGATAAATGAACTACTCTCCCGTAAAGACAATATTTTTGTTTTTTTTGGGACTGATAATAATCGGCTCTCTTCTTTTATCTTTGCCGGTATCAAGAAGCGATGAGTTTGATTTTTCTTTTCTAAATAATTTATTTACTTCTGTGTCGGCTGTGTGCGTTACAGGGTTAGAAGTTGTTGCGATAGGAGAGTTTTATTCTTTTTTCGGGCAGACGGTAATTTTGATTTTGATTCAGGTCGGCGGTTTGGGATATATGCTTGTTTCTACTGTTGTTGCTTTGCTGATAGGAAAAATATCGCTTAAAGACAGACTCATACTTAAGGAAATTTTTGACGTTTCATCTTTCGACGGGTTAAAAAAAATAACTTTAAAAGCTTTAACTTTTATTTTAGTTATAGAAACTGCAGGAGCCGCGGTACTTACAAGTATCTTTTTAAAAGAATATTCTTTTTTTAAAGCTCTTTATTTAGGAATATTCCATTCCGTTTCGGGTTTTTGTAATGCGGGATTTAGCCCTTTTGCAAACAGCCTTGAAAATTATTCTTCAAGCCCTGTTTTATTATATACGGTTGCGGTGATGGTTATTTTAGGTGGTTTGGGTTTTTTTGTGATAGTGGATTTGTATGATCATTTTAAAAATAAAACGCGCCTGTCTTTTCATTCGAAAGTCGTTCTTTTCATGACGGCGGTGATAATGGCCGTAAGTTTTCTGTTTTTCTTTTTTTACGGACAAACAAGCTTTATGAATGCTAGAGAAGGCATAGGTTATGCCATAAATAACTCTTTTTTTCAGGCGGTAAGTTCCAGAACTGCGGGATTTAATTCGGTTCCAGTCGAATGGTTTGACGAATTTAGTGAAATGTTTTTGATTTTCCTTATGTTCATAGGTGCGGCTCCCGGAAGTGCTTCCGGCGGTTTAAAAATAACGACGCTTGTGCTTGTATTTATTTTTGTAAAAGGTGTTATCAAATCGGAAGATTCTTTTGTTCTTTTTAACAGAACTATACCGGACGATTTAATAAAAAAAGCGTTGGTAATTTTTGTAATATTTATTGCAGTAGCAACTTTTATTTCAATGATGCTTGTTTTTTTGGAAGATGGCATGCGAACAATAGATATTGCATTTGAAGCCGCTTCGGCAGTTGGGACAGTAGGGTTGTCAAAAGGCGTTACGACAGGTCTTTCGGTTTATGGAAAAATATTTGTTATTATAGCGATGATATTCGGAAGGCTGGGAATTCTTATGCTGTTAATGTCTATGCTTGATGTGGGATATAAAAACGTTAAATATCCAGAAGCAAGAATACTGGTCGGATAGTTCTTAAGGAGGCATAAATGCCGAAAAAACAGTTTGGAGTTATAGGTCTTGGAACTTTCGGATCGAATGTCGCAAAAGAGCTCGCTAAAAAAAATATGCAAGTGCTGGCTATAGACAATGATATGGATGCGGTCAATAAAATAAGTCAGTTTGTGACGCAGTCGTTGGCCGTAGACGCTACCGATGAAAAAGCCATGAAAAACACCGGAATTGCCGATTGCGATACAGTTATAGTTTCGATAGGCGAAAGCGTTGAAACAAGTATTCTTGCTACGTTAATAGTAAAAGAACTCGGCGTAAAAAATATTATAGTTAAATGTTCAAGTCAGTGGCATTCAAAAGTCGCCGTTAAAATAGGCGCGGATAAAGTTGTTTATCCAGAATTTGAAATGGCAAAAAAACTTGTAGAAAATATAGTTTCTCCAAATATTTTGGAGCAGATTGAATTGTCTAAAAATTACAATTTAATCGAACTGGTAGCTCCTAAAGAATTTTGGGGTTCTACTATAAAGGATTCAGGTATAAGAAACAATTACAGAATTAATATTATTGCCATACGCAGACGTATTCCAATGGTTGATGATGAAGGAAACGCTGCAATAAAGGAAGAAATCAACATGCTTCCATCTGCTGATGATGAAATAATGCAAAATGACACTTTAGTAATCATAGGATCTAAGGAAGATATCACTAAAATAAAAAAGGTTTAAAAGGTGTAAAATGAACGATGATACAAAAACGCAGAAAAATAATAAAGATGGACATATGGAACTTGGCAAATTTTATTTTTTAAATAATAAATATGATGCGGCCGTAGCGGAGTTTCAAAAAGTTCTTGAGATTGACGCCGGAAATGCGGAAGCTTACTATAATATAGGTCTGGCTAGAGAAACGTACGGTGATTTTGACGGGGCAAAAGAAATGTATTCCAAAACCTTAGCGTTAGATGAAAATTATAAAGCAGCCAGAGAAAGATTAAATAAACTTATAGGATTAAAAGATGAATGACATTGAAAAAACGGTTGGAGAAGCCGTTGCAAAAATCGCAGATGCAGACGTCACTTTGCTGGAATCCATAAAAAATGAATATATGGGCAAAAATGGAACCTTGACGCAGATTCTTAAATCTCTCTCCCAATATTCCATTGAAGAAAGAAAAGTGATAGGTTCTGCGGCAAATAAAGCGAAGTTCATTATCGAAAGCGAAATTGAAAAAAGAAAAGATTTTTTAAAGAAAACCCTTATTGATGAAAAAATGGCAAAAGAAAAAGTTGATTATTCGTCGGCTTTTTACTTTCCTTTTTCAAAAGGCAGTTTTCATCCTATTACTCAAATTATAGAAGAAATTTCGGATATTTTTAAATCCATGGGTTTTAGTGTCACTCAAGGACCTGAAATTGAAACGGATTGGTATAATTTTGAAGCTTTAAACATTCCAAAAAATCATCCGGCTAGAGACACTCAGGATACTTTTTATCTAGAAGGAATGAAAAATGTAATGAGAACCCATACTTCCCCCGCACAGATTCACGTTATGGAAAAGCAGCAGCCGCCCGTTAAAGTTATAGTGCCGGGAAGGGTATACAGAAATGAAGCTACAGATGCTTCCCACTCGGCAATATTTCATCAAATTGAAGGATTGTCAGTAGCTGAAAATATAACTTTTGCCGATTTGAAAAGCACGCTTACACTTTTTATACATAAATTTTACAGCACCGATGTAGATTTGCGTTTTAGACCTTCCCATTTCCAGTTTACTGAGCCTTCTGCGGAAGTAGATGTGCAATGTGTCCTGTGTAAAGGAAAAGGCTGTAGGGTATGCAAAAATTCTGGCTGGCTTGAAATGCTTGGCTGCGGAATGGTTCATCCCAATGTTTTTAAAGCGGTTAATTACAATACGGAAAAATATACAGGTTTTGCTTTCGGAGTAGGCGTTGAGCGTCTTGCGATGTTAAAATATGGTATTGACGACATACGTCTTTTCTACGAAAACGATTTGAGGTTTTTAAAGCAATTTTAAAAAGAAGGAACTGAAAATGAAAATTTCGTATAATTTGCTTAAAAAATTCGTGGATTTTAATTTAACTCCTCATGAACTTGCGAAGCTGCTTACTCTTATAGGCGTGGAAACTTATGTGGTCAGCGAACAGGGAAAATGGAGTAACGTGATTACAGCAAAAGTTTTTGAAAAAGAAAAACATCCCAATGCTGATAAACTTTCCGTATGCAAACTCACCGACGGCTCAAACATATATTCTGTAGTTTGCGGCGCTCCGAACGTTGCAAAGGAACAAATTGTTTCTCTTGCCAGAGCAGGAGCAATTTTGCCCGGAGACTTTAAAATAAAATCCTCGAAAATAAGAGGAGTCGATTCAGAAGGAATGATATGTTCCGAAAAAGAGCTCGGTCTTTCACAGGAGTCTCGGGGAATAATGGTTCTTGACAAAAATACAGAAATCGGAATTCCTCTGGAAAAAGCTTTGAACGATATTGATAGTATTCTTGAAATCGAAGTTACCACAAACAGAGGAGACTGTTTAAGCCATTTGGGAGTTGCAAGGGAAATAGGGGCAAAGTTGAGAAAAACTCCGGTTTTACCTCTGATAAAAACCCCTAATCTTTCCACTGCAAACAATATAAAGGTGGAATCCGGACTTTGCCAGCGGTATGTAGGCTGTATAATTTCCGGAGTAAAAGTGGCTCCTTCGCCGAAATGGCTTTCTGATGCCATTGAAAAATGTGGAATTAGATCGATTAATAATATCGTTGATATTACAAATTATATTCTTTTAGAGCTCGGACAGCCGCTGCATGCTTTTGATATATCAAAACTTACATCTAAAAATATTATAGTTAGGAAGGCAAAAGAAGGCGAGAAGATAACTGTTTTAGATGGAAAAGAGTACACCCTTGATTCTGAAATGCTTGTTATTGCCGACGACAAAAAGCCCATTGCTATAGCCGGCGTGATGGGTGGGGAATTTTCCGGAATAGATGAAAAAACGGAAAGCATTTTTCTTGAGAGTGCGGTCTTCAGCGCCGACTCCATAAGAAAAACTTCAAAAAAGCTCAATCTTTCAAGCGATTCTTCTTACAGGTTTGAAAGGGGCGTCTCACATGATATTGCCGAATTTGCATCATGGAGGGCGGCAAATCTTATATATCAAATTGCCGGTGGCCGTATAGAATCCAGAGAAGACATACAGAAAGTAAAATATGAAAAAATGAATATTACTTTAAGAATTGAACGTGTATCAAAAGTTTTAGGATACCAAATCGAAGAAGATGATATTGTTGAGATTCTAAGATTTTTAGGCATAGTTCTTCAACCCAGAGGAGAGATTATTCTGTGTGAAATTCCTTCATGGCGCAACGATATAAAAGAAGAAGTGGATTTGATAGAAGAAATTGCAAGAATAAACGGATATGAAAATATTCCTAAATCCGCAAAAAATGAAGATTATGTTTTTACGAATAGTGATTCATTCATGCCTAGACTTGCCGAAAATTTTAGAAAAAACCTTTACGGTCTGGGTTTCAGCGAAGCTATGAATTACAGTTTTTCTGAAGTAAAAGACATTGATTTTTTCGGATTGAAATATTTTTATAAAATAGCAAATCCCATATCAAAAGAAAATGAAGTTTTAAGACCTTCTTTGCTGCCCGGTCTTTATAAAAATCTTATTTTAAATGTCGGTCAGGGAGCGGAAACGGTAACTCTTTTCGAGTATGGAAAGATTTATACAGAACCGTATGAAAGAAAAACTTTTGCCGCTATAATGTACGGCAGAGTTTGGCGTGAGTGGTGGAAATGGGCAGAAAATAAAATAAATCAGGATTTTGATTTTTATTTTGGCGGTGGAATTATTAAAAACATACTGTCAGTTGGAGATTTTATAATTTCGGAAAATCTTCGCCCGAAACCTTATTTTCATCCCGGAAAAACCGCTGCTGTTGTTTACAAAGGAAAAACCGTCGGGCAGTTCGGTATTTTAAAGCCTTCTGTACAACAGGATTTGAGAAAAGAAATATTTTATTTTGAGATGGATTTGGAAGCTGCTGAAAATAGCTGTTCGTCGGGAGAACACGTTTACAGACACATTTCTAAATTTCCTTCGGTAAAAAGGGATATATCGGTAACCGCCGATAAATCTCTGCATTTCTCAAAGATTGAAAAAGTTATAAAAGCTGTAATGAAATCGGGCGGCATATTAAAAGAATACTCGTTGTTTTCTGTTTATGACGACAATTCAAAAATTGCAGAAGGAAAAATAAGTTATTCGTTCAGGCTTTCTTACAGAAATAATGAAAGAACTTTAAAAGATGAGGAAGTAAATAAAGACATGAACGAACTCTTATCCAAGCTGGATGTAGAGCTTGGAGTAAAATTGAGAACGTAAGACAGCTTTACTGTTTATTTTTAGAGAAAACATAACTGGACGCAGGAGTAATTTATCCTGCGTCTGTTTGTAATTATGGTATAATTACAGCATGAAAAAATTATTTTTGTCGTTTTTAATTTTAATTTTGTGTCTTAACTCTGTATTATTGAAGGAATTGGAAGCGGAATCTTCTTCTCCTGATTTGCAAAAGATTCTTGAAGAGTTTGACACATATGTGAAAAAAACTCAAAAACAGTGGAACGTTCCTGGAATGTCGATATGTATTGTAGTAGGAGACGAAGTCGTTTATAAAAAATCTTTTGGTATAAGGCAGGTAAATAAAGAAGATAAAGTCAATAATCGAACGATATTTCAGATAGCGTCCTGCACAAAAGCTTTTACAACGGCGCTGGTGGCAATGCTGGTTGATGGAGGATATTTGAGCTGGCAGGATAAAGTCATTAAGTATCTTCCAGATTTCAGACTTGAAAACAAAAAAATAAGTGATGAAATGACAATAGAAGATCTGCTGGCACAATACAGCGGACTGCCTTCTTATTCACAGCATCTGATGATGCTTTTCAGATATGACAGCAACTATATAATAGAGTCGATGCGCTATATAAAGCAGACGGGGTCGTTTAGAAAATCTTTTAGTTACCAAAACAATTTATATCTCGTGATGGGAGAAATTATAAAAAAGGCCACGGGCAAATCATGGGAGTACAATATAAAGAAGTATATTTTCAATCCTTTGGCAATGGACTCTTCTTCTACGGATTACAAGAGTTATCTTAAATCAAAAAATCGCGCTCTAGGCCATTACTATGCCGGCGGAAAGCTTAAAGCTTTATCAGATAATTTGCCATACAATGGCTGGCCGTACACTTTTGCTGCGGCAAGCGGTATAAATTCGAATATTGACGATATGTCACAATGGCTTTTGTTTCTCGTCAATGACGCATCGTCATTCGGCTGGCATCTGATTTCAAAAGAAAATTACGACAAATTGTTTGAAGGAAGAGTTTTTATAAGCAACAGCACTGACAATAAAAAGAGCTACTATTGTCTGGGCTGGAAAAGTATGGAATATGAACCAGAAAATATTATGTGGCATGCGGGTACTACCGATGGTGAAGGAGCTTATATCTCTTTCATGAGAGATAATAAAATAGGAATATCGATTCTCATGAACCTGCCGAACGGAAGAATGGCCGACGCTCTTGCCAAAAAATTTTATGATTCTTACCTTCAAAATCCTGAAGTTAACTGGAGTGCCATAAAACTTGACGAAGCCAATAGATCACATAAAAAACGCATGCAGAAAGCGCCTCCAGAAATAGTAATTCCTCCGATGGAATTGAAAAAATATGTCGGAATATACAATAACGTTTTATATGGAGACGCCGAGATAAAGCTTGACGGAGAAATGTTAAAGTTCAGCGCAGGCCCAAGAAAAGTTTGGGTTACTCTTAAACATTATAGCGGCAACTCGTTTGACGGTATAGGAATTCCCGGCTGGAGATTTAAAAGACCTATGTTCGCTTTCAAAGTTTATGAAAATTCAAATATAAGAGGGCTGATAGTGGAAGACATGACCGACGGCACGGATCCGATGTTTAGGAAGATTAAATGATAATAAAAAGAGATTCGGATATAATTCAAAATTATTTTGAAGACAATTCCGGTGTTACGGGAGCTTTTGCCGAATTTGTAGCCCTAGCTGAAAATGAAGAAGAAATACCGGATTTTTTATCCGAAATGGCTGAAAAAAAAATTCCAGTTACGATTGCAGGCGCTTTGACCGGAAATACGGCTTCGGGACTGTCATTCGGCGGAACGGTTTTATCACTTGAAAAATTAAGTAAAATCGGCAAAATAAAAAAAACAGATTATAAAACGGCCGAAATTACAGTTCATGCAGGAGCAAGGATAAAAGATATCAAAGATAAAGCTTATAGTGAAGGCTGGATGTATCCTCCCGACCCTACAGAGAAAAATGCTTCGATAGGTGGAAATATCGCGACAAACGCTTCAGGAGGCAGAGGTTTTAAATTCGGTGTTACGCGCGATTATGTTAAATCGCTAAAAGTTGTTTTCACAGACGGATCTTATGCTTATATTGAAAGAGGAAAATATTTTGCCGATGATAAAGGCATAATATCTTTCGATACCGATAAAGGAACAAAAGAGATAACTCTTCCGGAATATAACCTTCCACTGATAAAAAATGCTGCCGGATATTATAATTATCAAAATGCGGACTTGGTAGATGTTTTCATAGGTTCTGACGGCACTTTATGTGTTACTGTTGAAGCGACTCTGAAGCTCATTCCTCATTTTAAAGAGGCTTTCGGAGGAATAATATTTTTTGATAGACGAGCTAAAGCATATGATTTTGTAAATAAAGTTAAGATCGCGGCAAAAGAAAAACAAGAAAATTTGATTGATCCTATGTCTCTTGAATATTTCGATAAAAATGCTTTATTTTTAATAAAAAACGATTACCCCGTGATACCGGAAAATACCGAAGCAGGCATTATGTTTGAACAGGATGTTTATGAAGATAATTTTGACATTTTGATGGAAAAATGGGTTATGCTGATTGAAGATAGCGGAGTTGACACTGAAAAAGTATGGTTTGCTTCAAATTTGAAAGAGCAAGAAGAGTTTAGAATATTCAGACACAGAATTCCAGAAAGAGTAAACGAAAAAGTTAAGAAAAATAAAATTCCAAAAGTTGGCACTGATTTTGCTGTCCCAGAAGGGAAACTTGCTGAAATTGTAGATTTTTGTGATAAAGAGTTTGAAACTGCTGGACTTTTTAACGTAACATTTGGACATATAGGTGAAAACCATCTGCATGCCAATATCATAGCTGCAAATGAAGTAGAATATAAAAAAACAAGAGAGATGTATGCAAGAATAGCGCAGAAAGCCGTAGAACTTGGAGGAACCGTATCGGCCGAACATGGAATAGGCAAGTTAAAGCATATATTTTTGGAAAAAATGGTCGGCAAAAAAGGTTTTGAAGAAATGGCAAAGTTTAAAAAAAGCTTAGACCAAGCCAACATTCTGGGGCAAGACAATATATTTCCCAAACAATATTTAATATAATCCGTATTTTTTATGATATTCTGATACATAGTGCTGTGTGTGCATCTGTCACCTCTGAAAAAATTTTAGAATCTATGTCTTTTACAAATTTGTATTAAAGAAAAAAATTTAGCCGTTGACGCCTTGCTGTTTAGACCATTTTTTATTTTGAAAAATCATTTAAAATTTAATTATTTTTTGAATTTTATATCGGTTTGACAAGTTTGTCAACAAATTATAAAATATTTCCTGGAAAGGTATGGAAAATCTCGAAATTTTATCAATAAAGATTAAAAAAGCAGTGGAAAAGCTTAAAAAGCTCAATGATGAGAATTTAAGGCTTAAAGCAGAAATAAATTTTTTAAGAAAAGAAAGCGAAAATAGCAGGGAAAAAATCGGAGAATACACTATACTAAAAGAAAATGCAGAAAAGGCCGTCATAAAAATAGAAAGAATTTTGAAAAAAATAGATACGGTCAAGGTAAGATAATTATGGCAACTGCCCGTACAAGAATAATGGGAAGAGATATAGATATTAATGTAGATGAGATGGACGAATTGAGTTTTTCAAGTGTAGTAAATTATGTAAACGATCAATGGCAGGAAGTACAACGGGATAATTCAAACGTGCCTGACACTCAGAAAATCGCTGCGATGACCGCAATTAAAATTGCGGCTGAACTTCTTAAAACTAAAGGTTTGCAAGAAAGTATTTCAGATAATTACGAAAGAAAAATCAAAGAGTTGATTAAACTGCTTGAAGAAGTAGAATATTCTAATTAAAACTGAAATGCTTTAATGTTTTTCCTGCAGTGTTGGCGAACGTTTTAAACGTATTGAATCCTACAGGTCCTATTTAAGAGAACAGCAGTCGAGCGTATGCTCGTGGGCTTATGCCACTGTATCTCACTTATTAATGAGGGCTTTCATTCGTTAAAAACTAGCGGCACTGCGGGGATTTTTTTTGTGGTATTCGCAATGAAACAGACTAACTTTCTTGAAAATGAGGCAAATAATAAAAACAAGCCTTTGGCCGCGCGGATGTCGCCCAAAAATTTTGAAGATTTTATGGGGCAGGAAAGTATAGTCGGTGACGATAAGCTTTTGCGACGATTGATTGAAGCAGACAATTTGGGGTCAGTAATTTTTTTCGGTCCTTCCGGTACGGGAAAAAGTGCTTTGGCGAGAATTATAGCTTCAAAAACAAAAGCTTATTTTGAAGAAGCTAATGCCGTAACGATAGGAATTGCTGACATAAGAAAAATTATCGATCAGGCAAAAGCCAGAATTGAAATGAGCAGCAAAAAGACGATTTTAATGCTTGACGAAATCCATCATTTTAACCGCTCTCAGCAGGATGCACTGCTGCCGGACGTTGAAAGAGGGTTGATAACTTTAATAGGAATCACTACTGAGAATCCGTTTTTTTATATCAATGCTGCGATTCTTTCAAGAAGCATGGTTTTTGAATTTCAAACTCTTTCAAAAGAAGCGCTTTCAAAAATTATGGAATCGGCTTTAAAAGACAAAGTAAACGGGTTGGGAAATTACAAAGTGGAAATGTCGCAGGAAGCAAAACTACATTTGATTTTGAACGCTAATGGAGATGCAAGAAAACTGCTTAACGCGCTTGAAGTAGGCGCACTTTCAACGAAAGTAAACGAGAAAGGAGTCAGGGCTTTTGATATTTCTGTTGCACAAGAATCTATGCAGAAAAGAGCGATTTTGTACGACCGTTCAGGAGATGCGCATTACGATCATATTTCGGCTTTCATTAAATCCATGAGGGGCAGCGATCCTGATGCTGCGGTTTATTGGATGGCTAAAATGCTTGCAGCAGGCGAAGAACCGCGCTTTATTGCAAGAAGAATAATAATATGTGCTTCCGAAGATGTAGGAATGGCTGATCCGCGTGCTTTAATGCTTGCGGTATCGGCATTGCACGCAGTTCAGTTTGTAGGTATGCCAGAAGCCAGAATAATTTTGGCTCAGGCGGCCATATATGTAGCGTGTTCCCCAAAGTCCAATACGTCTTATATGGCTGTGGAAGCTGCTTTAGACGAGGTAAAAAATGGAAAAGTCCGCAGCGTTCCAAACCATTTAAAAGACGCAAATCTTGACGGAGAAAAGCTTGGACATGGGCATGGATACAAATATCCACATGATTACAAAGGACATTTTGTCGAGCAGCAGTACTGGACTGATCCGATAGAATTTTATAAACCGACAAGTGAAGGATTTGAGGTGAAAATTCGTGAACGATTACTTGGAATCAGAAAAAAGAAAAGTAAGATATGAGTTTTTAAATTTGAGAAACAGGATAGAGCCTATTTTGTCGTCAGCTTACAGCGGCATGATTTTTGCTAGAATTAAAGAATTCCCTGTTTATGAAAAGGCAAAAACTGTGATGTTTTATTTATCTTACGGCTCTGAAGTTGTAACTGATGCAATGGTATCTTCTTCTATAGAAGAAGGTAAGATTGTTGCGGTTCCTGCCATACAAAATCCTGGTGATGGAAATATGGTTGCCGTAAAGTTACTAAAGCTTGAGGATGCATACCAGTCCGTATATGGAATAAGGCAGCCCGAAATAAATCAGGAAGATATATTGGAAAAAGATGAAATAGATTTAGTCTTTGTTCCTGGTATAGCTTTTGATTATGACGGTTTCAGGATAGGGTACGGAAAAGGCTATTTTGACAGATGGCTTGAAGGTATACCGCCAGAAAAGACTATAGGCATTGCATATGATTTTCAGCTTACGGACAAAATGCCGGCCGGAAAATATGATATGCCGGTGGGTATGATTATTACCGAAAAAAGAATTATTCAGATCAAAAAAAATTAAAATTTTAGGGACTGACACCCTGAAGGAGCGGCGTGATGGAAAATTTGACGGCGATTCTTATATCCGCTTTGGCGGCTTTTGCGATAGGATTTATTGTCCGTATGATATACGCGAAGTTGAGCGCTAAGTCGGCTGAGCAGGATTCAAAAAGAATAATAAAAGAAGCGGAAATAATGGCTGAGGCCAAAAATAAAGAAGCTCTTTTGGAAGCGAAACTTATCGTTGATAAAGAACGCAAAGAATTCGAACAGGAAAGCAAAGAGAAAAAACAGTCTTTACAGAGCATGGAAAATAGGCTCAATCAGCGCGAAGAAAATTTAGACAGAAAATTAGACGCAGCCGATAAAAAAGAAAGAGAAATTTCAAATAAGGAAAAAGATTTGGCTTCTAAAGAACAGATACTTAAATCGAAATTTGACGAAATATCCAAAATAAAAGAAGAACAAAGAAAAGCGCTGGAAAAAATATCCTGTATGACAAGGGAAGAAGCTAAAAAGACGCTTATCGGTGAGATGGAACGGGAAGCAAGGCAAGATGCCGCGATTCTTGCTCAGAGAATTGAACAGGAAACCAGAGAAAATGCCGACAAAAAATCTAAAGAAATTTTATCTATTGCGATTCAGAGGATTGCGGCCGACCATACAGCCGATATAACGACTTCAACCATACATATTCCAAATGACGAAATCAAAGGAAGAATCATAGGCAGAGAAGGAAGAAATATCAGAGCTTTTGAACAAGCTACGGGGGTAGATTTAATCGTTGACGACACTCCAGAGGCGATAACCGTTTCCGCTTTTGACGGCGTGAGAAGAGAGATAGCGAAAATCGCGCTTGAAAGGCTCATTGCAGACGGTAGAATTCATCCCGCAAGAATAGAGGAAGTCGTATCTAAAGTTCAAAAAGAGATGGATGAGAAAATTAAAGAAGTCGGTGAGCAGGCCATAATTGACGCCGGAGTTCCTGGACTTCATTTAGAAATCATAAAACTTTTGGGAAAACTAAAATACAGAACATCTTACGGTCAAAACCAACTTCAACACACATTGGAAGTCACTTGGCTTGCCGGAGCACTTGCCGGAGAACTGGGGCTTGACATAATGTTTTGCAAAAAGGCCGCTCTTTTACACGATATAGGAAAAGCCGTGGACCACGAAGTCGAGGGAACTCATCATCAGATTTCGGCAGACATAGCGAAAAAATACGGTGAGTCGCCGAAGATGATAAATGCGATTATTTCGCATCATGAAGGATACGAAGCACCTGGAAGCGCGGAAGCATTTATAATTTCGGCCGCCGACGCAATTTCGGCCGCAAGACCTGGTGCAAGAAGAGAATCCGTCGAGCATTATCTCAAAAGGCTTGAAAAGCTTGAAGAAGCTGCTAAAAGTTTCAGAGGCGTTTCCATGGCTTACGCTATACAGGCAGGACGGGAAGTTAGGATTCTCGTTGAACCTGAGGACATTGACGATAAACAGGCTCAAGTTTTGGCGCACGACATCGCCAAGAAAGTCGAACATGAGCTTGAGTACCCCGGTCAGATTAAAATAACCGTCATAAGAGAAACAAGGGCACAAGACATAGCTAAATGAGATTAATTTTTATTGCCGATATAGTCGGAAGACTTGGAAGAAATATAGTAAAAAATAAACTTTCCGCTTTATTTACGAAAAATAAGCCGGATATAATAATCGCAAATGCAGAAAATGCCGCCGGAGGAAAAGGTCTGACTCCGCAGACGGCAAAAGAGCTTTTTGAATGCGGAATAAACGTGATAACTCTCGGCAATCACGCTTTTGACAGGCATGAAATATTTGATATTCTTGCGGAGAGTGCCGTTTTAAGACCGGCGAATTATCCGCAGTCTGTTGCAGGCAAAGGTTATGGGGTTTTTGTTTGTGCAAACGGCGAAAAAATAGCCGTGATAAATCTTATCGGCAGAGTACATATGCCTATTACGGATTGTCCTTTTGCGGCCGCAGACAGAATAATAGAAAAAGTTTCAAAAGAAACTAAAAATATTTTTATCGATTTTCACGCCGAAGCAACTTCTGAGAAAAATGCCATAGGCTTATATCTTGACGGCAGGGTTTCAGCTGTTGTCGGTACTCACACTCATGTTCCGACTGCTGATGAAAGAATTCTTCCCAAAGGTACGGCGTATATGACTGATGCGGGAATGACGGGACCTTCGGACGGGGTTATAGGAACAGACGCGGAACTTGTAATCCAAAAATTCGTAACAGGCGTTCATAAACATTTTGTGCTTGCAAAAGGCAAAAGCGTTTTTCAGGGCTGCATAATTGACATAGGAAATAGCGGTAAAGCGCTGTCTATAAAAAGGTTTTGCGAATATGAATGATTCCGAAGAAAATAACAAAGATTTTTTTGTCTATACCGTAACGCAGATTAATGACGAAATTAAATATATGCTTGAAGAAGTTTATCCGGGAGTCTGGATAAGCGGAGAAATCTCTAATTTTAAGCTTTACTCTTCAGGGCATATGTATTTTAGTATAAAAGACGAAAACTCACAGATAAACGCCGTGATGTTCCAATCTTTGAATACCGGATTGAATTTTTTTCCGCAGGATGGCATGCAAGTTTTGGTTTACGGGCACATAAGCGCATATCCGAAACGCAGCAATTATCAGATAATAATCGGCAGCATGCAACAACAGGGTAAAGGGATATTGTCCGTAGAATTTGAGCGGTTGAAAAAAAAGCTTCAAATCGAAGGGCTTTTTGACAAGTCCACAAAAAAGCCTGTGGCGGAAATAGTAAGCAAAATAGGAGTAGTGACATCACAAGATGGTGCCGCACTTCACGATATTCTTAAAGTATTAAATAATCTCAAAGCTGATGTTGATGTTTTAATTTATCCAGTGCGTGTGCAGGGAAAAGAAGCCGAAATTGAAATTCCCGAAGCGATAAAATACTTGAATAAAAATCATAAAGAGCTGGACGTTTTGCTTGTTGGTAGAGGCGGCGGCTCAATTGAAGATTTATGGGCTTTTAACACCGAATCGGTGGCAAGAGCGATTTTTGAATCTGAGATACCCATAATTTCCTGCGTCGGCCACGAAATCGATTTTACCATTGCAGATTTTACCGCCGATTTAAGATCTCCGACACCTTCGGCCGCTGCGGAAATGGTGGTAAGAAACGCTGTCAGATTAAAACTTCATTTTGAAGATTTAAAAGAAACATTTTTTGACATTATAAATATTGTTTTTAAAAATGCCAAATTAAAACTGGAAGCACTTTCTTCGGCAAGAGCGTTCACGAAACCATACCTCATTTACGAAGATAAAATAGCTTATGTCGATTTTCTTAGCGAAAGAATAAAACAATCTTTTGATAGAATTTTGAGAGTAAAAAGTGACAAAATTAGCGTTGTAATGCATGCTCTGGATTTGGTTTCTCCTTTGGCTGTCCTCAACAGGGGATATTCAATCTGTAGAGATGAAAAAGGCGCTGTCGTCAAAGATACTTCCGTGGTTAAAAAAGGTGAAAATATTTCATTAACGCTTTCAAAAGGAAAATTAAAAGCAGTTATATCGGGAGTTAATGACAATGGTTAAAAAAAACGTTATAAATTCAAAGCTGCAGGTATCTGAAAAAAATTTTGAACAATCTCTTCGAAGGCTTGAAGAAATAATAAATGATATGGAAAATGCCGACCCGGACTTGGATAAAGCTTTGGAATTGTTTACCGAAGGTCTTGAACTTGTTCATTTTTGTTCCACAAAGTTAAATGATGCAAAAAAACGCGTGGAAATTCTCGTGAAAAAAAACGGCGCGGTAAAAAAAGAAAAATTTAATAATGATGAAGGAGAGAAAACTTAAATTGAGAAATGATTTAAAAAAATATTTTTCACAAAAAGCAGCCTTTGTAAATTCTGCTCTGAAAAAATATCTTCCAAAAGATAATTCAATAATATCAAAAGCTATGCGTTACAGCATTCTTGCCGGCGGTAAACGGCTGCGGCCGATTTTTGTTTTGCTTGCAGCTGAAATATTCGGAGTAAAAAATAATAAAGTCATGCCTGCGGCCTGTGCGGTTGAATACCTGCACACTTATTCGCTGGTGCATGACGATCTTCCTGCTATGGATAATGATGATTTAAGAAGAGGAAAACCTACAAATCATAAAAAGTTTGGCGAAGCGGCGGCGATTTTATGCGGCGACGCTCTTTTGACCGAAGCTTTCAATTTGATGATAAAATCGAAATCTTCGGACAAAAATATAAAAGAAGCTGTAAATACTTTGTCGCGTTTGAGCGGCTGCAAAGGAATGATTGCCGGGCAGGCGGAAGATACTTTGGAAATGGGAAAATGGAAAAATAAAAGCGCAAATTTTCTGAGGAAGAAATTACATTTTATACATATGAAAAAGACGGCAGATTTAGTTGTTGCCTGCTTTAAAATCGGAGCTGTTTTGGCAGGCGCCGATAAAAAAAATGTTAAAGCTCTTGAAGAGTACGGCAAAAACATAGGTTTGGCCTTTCAGATTACAGACGATATTCTCGATGTATATGCGGATAAAAAACTTTTAGGAAAAAAAGGCAGTGATAAAGATAACGGAAAACTTACCTATCTTTCTTTTTACGGAAAAGAAAAAGCTGAAAAAGTCGCCGAGTCTTATGCAAAAAAGGCAAAAAGAGCCGTAACGATATTTGGAAAAAAATCGGAAATGTTAAATATGATTGCCGACTACACAATTTCAAGGAAATATTAGTGGAAATACTGGATAAAATAAACAATCCTCAGGATTTAAAAAAATTAAAAAAAGAAGAACTTCCTAAACTCGCTGAAGAAATAAGGCAAGAAATAATTGACACAATTTCAGAAAACGGCGGTCATTTGGCGCCAAGTTTGGGCGCTGTGGATTTGACGATAGCGATGCATTATGTTTTTGACAGTCCTAAAGATAAGATCATATGGGATGTTGGCCATCAGGCTTATTCGCATAAGATACTGACCGAAAGAAGAAACAGTTTTAAAACAATAAGAACTCATAACGGACTGAGCGGTTTTCCTAAAAGATCTGAATCGGAATATGATTGTTTTGGTGTCGGACACTCTTCGACTTCGATTTCAGCGGCGCTGGGTTTTGCCGTTGCGCGCGGCATAAAAGATGAAAATTATAAAGCGGTTGCCGTCATAGGAGACGGCTCGATGACCGGCGGTCTGGCTTTTGAAGGATTACAAAATGCCGGACATCTTAAAAAAGACATGCTTGTCATTCTAAATGACAATGAAATGTTTATATCTCAAAAAGTAGGCGCCATAGCTGGGTATTTCGCCAAACTTCTTACGATGGGTACCGTAAAAAAAGTTGAAGATACAGTAATGAAAACTGTCAGCAGATTTCACAGTTTCGGTTCACCCTTCGGAAAATTTATAAGAAGAGCGAAAGTAATGCTTTTTCCAGGCATGTTGTTTGAAGAAATGGGTTTTACTTATATAGGTCCCGTACAAGGACATGATATTGGCAATCTCGTGACAATACTTTCAAATATTAAAGATATGAAAGGTCCCGTTTTGCTCCATGTAATTACAAAAAAAGGCAAAGGATACCGACCGGCTGAAGAAAATCCCATACAATTTCATGGAGTGGGAAAGTTTAATCGACTAACCGGCGAAGCTGTAAAAACTAAAGAAGTGCCAAGCTATACGGAAATTTTTTCAAATACTTTGATAAAAATGGCGCAGTCAAACGATAAAATAGTAGCCATTACCGCAGCCATGCCGGAAGGCACCGGACTTGATAAATTTGCCAAAGAGTTCCCGAACAGATATTTTGACGTAGGAATAGCCGAAGGGCATGCCGTAACTTTTGCCGCGGCTCTTGCCGCTGGAGGAATGCAGCCTGTATGCGCCATATATTCTACGTTTATGCAAAGAGCTTTAGACAATATAATACATGACGTTGCAATACAGAAACTTCCTGTTGTTTTTGCTCTGGACAGGGCTGGACTTGTCGGTGAAGACGGAGGTACTCACCACGGTGCTTTTGATTTATCTTTTTTAAAATACATTCCGAATCTTATAGTAATGGCTCCTGCCGATGAAAATGAATTACAGCATATGCTTAAGACGGCTTTCAACTCAAACATGCCTTGCGCCATAAGATACCCCAGAGGTTCAGGAACAGGAGTTTCTTTGGATATGGCTCCCGCCGTTTTGCAGATAGGAAAAGCCAAAATAATACAGGAAGGAAAAGATATTTGTCTTTTGGCAATAGGCAGTCAGGTTGACAATTGTGTTAAAGCTGCGGAAATGCTTGGAGAAAAGGGCGTGAATGCTTCAGTCATCAATATGAGATTTTTGAAACCTTTAGATAAAAGTATTATAAAAGAGATATTTGCCATAACGAAGAAGTTTGTTGTGGTTGAAGAAAACGCTCTTATCGGAGGTCTTGGTGAAAGCGTAAAAGCTGTTTTATGCAATATGGATGCCGTTGTGGAATGCATAGGGCTGCCGGATAAATTTATAGAACATGGTGACGCTAAAATCTTAAGGGAGAAATATGGACTTACGGCAAAAAATATAGCTGAGACGGCCTTGAAGATAGTGTGATTATGGAAAAAAATAAAAATAAAAAGCGTCTTGACATTTTGGTTTATGAAAAAGGCTTCGCCGAAACACGTACAAAAGCGCAGGCTTTTATAATGGGAGGAAGTGTTTTTGTCAACGGTAAAGTTGAATACAAGTCCAGCACACTTTTTTATGAAGAAGATATAATTGAAGTAAAAGATATAAATCCCTATGTTTCACGCGGTGGGTTAAAACTTGAATCTGCGTTCAAAGCTTTAAATATTGATATTACTGGTTTTATTTGTCTTGACATAGGTGCGTCTACTGGCGGATTTACTGACTGTATGCTTCAGAAAGGCGCCGTTAAGGTATATGCCGTTGACGTAGGCACCGGACAGCTTCATTACCGGCTCAGGCAGGACCCAAGGGTAATTAATATTGAAGATGTTAATTTCAGATATTTTGACAAGTCTTTGCTTAAAGATGAGATAAATTTTGCGACAATAGATGTTTCTTTTATATCGCTGGATAAAATTCTTCCGATGGCTTTAAAAGCTGTCGAGGACGGTGGATTTGTTCTGGCTATGATAAAACCGCAGTTTGAACTTGAGCCTTCAGAAATAAAAAAAGGCATCGTAAGGGATGAGAATCTCAGACAGAAAGCGATAGACAAAATAAAAAAATGTGCTGTCGGTTTGGGATTTAAAATAGTATCTGAGGCTGATTCAGGACTGAAAGGTCCGAAGGGTAACCTGGAGCATTTCGTGTTGTTAAAGAAATAAGCTTAAGGAGGTTTTTGTGAATATTTGGACAAAAATTAGTATAGATTATGCAAATCAAAAAAATTATTTAGATGATCTTTTTAGAGTTTATCCTACTATTCCTGAAGGGATTAGAGATATTGATAAAGATGCTTGGATAGTTGTTGAAAAAGCATTTAAGAAAAAAGATAATATAAAGTTATTGAAAAACCTATTAAAATTTAAGTTATTTCCAATCAAAGATTCATATGTGGCGTATCTGAGACGCGATTGTTCTGCTTTAGAGCGAAACCCTAATACTGTTAATAGACTTGCTGGACGTTTATATGAAATGGGGCTGAACAAAATATATGAGAGTTGTTCTCAACCTAAAGAAACTAATAGGCAGATTGGTCCATTATTCAAAAGATGGGTGAATGATAAGTCATTGGGTATTATACCTGTGAGTGTTAATCAATTTTTAAAAACAAAAGAAAATGCCATTCTTGATGCAAGTGATGCTGAGATGATGTCTTTTGCAAATGAAAAACTAGGTTATAACCATAATAAAGGATTAGACTTTATTGCCCGATTTAATGGAAAATATATTATTGGTGAAGTAAAGTTTTTAACTGATTTTGGAGGACACCAAAATGCGCAGTTTAATGATGCTGTCACTACTATTAAGACAAAGAAAGTAAATGCTATAAAAATTGCGATTCTTGATGGAGTTGTTTATATAAAAAGCAATAATAAAATGTATAAAAGCATTACAGGCTACTTAAAAAAAGAAAATATAATGAGTGCTTTAGTTTTGCGGGAATTTTTATATCAAATTTAACTTATGCTAATGACATATAATATAAAAAAAACATCAAAGTGCATTATTCAGCGGACTCTCAAGGCTAATCTTAAGGTTATTTCAGGCAAAGGTTCAGAAAATAAACTTATTTTTGGAGATAATTTATCTGTTATGAAAAAACTGCTAGATACTTATTCCGGCAGAATAAACCTTATTTATATAGATCCTCCTTTTGCAACAAATACTAACTTTAGGATAGGAGATAATAGAGCTAACTCGGTCAGTAGCAGCCACAGGGATGAAATAGCATATGATGACACTGTTTTAGGAGATGAATTTTTAGATTTTTTAAAAGAACGTTTAATTTTCCTTAGAGCATTATTGTCTGACAGTGGTTCAATATATCTTCATATTGATTATAAAATAGGTCATTATGTAAAGCTTATTATGGATGAGATATTTGGGCAAAAAATGTTTAGAAATGATATTACTCGTATTAAATGCAATCCAAAAAATTTTCAGCGTAAAGCATATGGAAATATCAAAGATATGGTTTTATTTTATTCTAAATCAGATTTTTACGTTTGGAATGAGCCAATAGTTCCATTTTCAGAAGAGGATAAGATAAAATTATTTAAGAAAACAGATATTGATGGTCGTAAATATACTACAATACCATTACATGCACCAGGAGAAACTGTTAACGGTAATACAGGAAAAGAATGGAGAGGGATTAAACCTCCAAAAGGTCGTCATTGGCGTAGTGATCCATCTATCTTAGATAAACTTGATGAACAGGGTTTGATTGAATGGTCTGTAAATGGAGTTCCTAGAAAAAAAATATTTTCTAATAACAGAGAAGGTAAAAAAATGCAGGATATTTGGGAATTTAAAGATCCTCAGTATCCAACGTATCCGACAGAAAAAAATTTAAATATGCTAAAGTTTATAATAGAGACATCCTCTAATGAGGGTGATTTAGTGCTTGACTGTTTTGCAGGCTCAGGCACTACTCTTGCGGCTTCTCAGGAGTTAAATCGTAATTGGATAGGTATAGATAAATCTGAAAAAGCAATAAAAATTATAAAGAAAAGATTATCATTATTGCCAGATACATTATTCAATAAAGTTAAATATGAATTTTTGAAACAAATATAGCTGATAATACGAATTACAAAATAATATTTATTTTGAGGGAAAATCATGTCAGATTATAATCATTCAGAAGTAGAAAGCAAATGGCAGCAAAAGTGGAAAGACAACAATACTTTTAAAGCGGTTGAACAGGAAGGAAAAGAGAAATACTATTGTCTTGTCATGCTTCCTTATCCTTCGGGAAATCTGCATATGGGGCATGTAAGAAATTATGGAATCGGCGATGTTTTTGCGCGTTTTCATAAAATGAAAGGGAAAAACGTCATACACCCGATGGGCTGGGACGCTTTCGGTATGCCTGCGGAAAATGCGGCTATCAAAAATAAAATTCATCCTGCCAGATGGACAAAACAAAATATAGAGCGCATGAGGCAGCAGTTTAAAGCGCTTGGCATTTCGTATGATTGGGACAGGGAAGTGGCTTCATGCGATCCGCAATATTATAAATGGAATCAATGGCTTTTCATAAAAATGTGGGAAAAAGGTTTGGTATTCAGAAAATCGGCGAATGTAAATTGGTGTCCGTCATGCAATACCGTTCTTGCCAATGAACAGGTTTCAGAAGGTGTATGCTGGAGATGTAAAAATCCCACCGAACATAGAGATCTTGAACAATGGTTTATAAAAATTACAGATTACGCCGATGAACTTTTGGATGGGCACAAGCAGCTTTCAGGATGGTCTGAACAGGTTTTGTCTATGCAGAAAAACTGGATAGGCAAATCTTATGGAGCCGAAGTTGATTTTGCTATAAGCGGTTCTAACAAAAAACTAAAAATATTTACTACGCGTCCTGACACGCTTTTCGGAGCTGCTTTTATGGCGGTTGCTCCTGAACACGAGATAATAAAAGAACTTCGGCCTAAAATAAAAAACTGGAATGAAGTTGAAAAATATATAATTAAAAGTGGAAAAAAATCTAATATAGAAAGGTCTTCAAGCAAAGAAAAAACGGGCATTAAACTTGAAGGCGTAAGCGCAGTAAATCCTGTAAACTCAAAAGAAATGCCGATATTTGTAGCGGATTATGTTTTAACCGGATACGGAACGGGCGCCATTATGGCGGTTCCTGCGCATGATCAAAGAGATTGGGATTTTGCGAAAAAATATAATATTGAAATTATTGAAGTCATTAAAGGTGAAAGTTCCGATATAACAAAACAGGCATACGAAGATGAAGGCGTACTTGTAAATTCGGGTCAGTTTGACGGTATAAAATCCATAGACGCATTTAATACCGTTTCCGAATGGGTTGAAAAACAGGGTTTTGGCAAAAAAACAATCAATTTTAAATTGAAAGATTGGTTAATTTCAAGACAAAGATATTGGGGAACTCCCATTCCAATGATACATTGCCAAAAGTGTGGAATAGTTGCGGTTCCAGAAAAAGATTTGCCCGTAACTCTTCCCGAAGACGTTGAATTTACAGGAGAAGGCGAATCGCCTTTAAAATCAAATAAATCTTTCGTCAATGTAAAATGCCCTAAATGTTCAGCGGCTGCAAAAAGGGAAACAGATACTATGGATACTTTTGTGGATTCTTCATGGTATTATGCAAGATATTGTGATGCGCATAACGACGCCGCTCCTTTTGACATTGCAAAAGCCAATTACTGGATGCCTATTGACCAATATATCGGTGGCATAGAGCATGCCTGCATGCATTTGATATATTCGAGATTTTGGTATAAAGTCATGAGGGATTTAGGAATGGTTAAAACCGATGAACCATTTACAAATCTGCTTACGCAGGGTATGGTTACTCTCGGCGGAAGCGCCATGTCAAAATCTAAAGGGAACATAGTAAGTCCAGACGAAATAATCGAAAAATACGGAGCGGACACAGCAAGACTTTTTATTCTTTTTGCGGCTCCTCCGCAAAAACAGCTTGATTGGTCTGTGGACGGCGTCGAAGGCTGCTGGAGATTTATCAACAGAGTGTGGAGACTATATGATTTGGTAGCTGTCAAATCTCAAAATACTGCGTCTGACAAAGATAAAGCCGAGCTGCTGAGAATAACTCATCAAACGATAAAAAAAGTTACAGATGATATAGAAAAAGAATTTCAGTTTAATACGGCCATTTCTTCGGTTATGGAACTTGTAAACGCTTTATACTCCTATAAATATCACGGGAACGACATTGGAGTTTCGCTTCAGGCTTATAAAACCGTCATTTTGCTTTTAGCTCCTTTTACTCCGCATTTATGCGAGGAAATATGGGAAAAGCTTGGCAATAAAGATTTTATTTCTTCTTGTGGATGGCCTGAATTTGATGAAAAGTTTTTGAAGCGGGATATAATCGAACTTCCCGTGCAGATAAACGGAAAACTCAAAGGAAGAATTACGGTTTCTGCTGAATCTGGCGAAGATGAAGTGAAGAAATCTGTTTTATCGGATGAAAGAATATCTCAAAGTCTTAAAGATAAGCAAATCGTTAAGTTCATATATGTAAAAAATAAAATTATTACACTTGTCATAAAATAGGAGGAATATATGAAAAAGATTTTGTTTTGCGCGGTATTCGCATTATTTTTGATGTCATGCGCAGGCGTTTATGACCCGGCTCCGCAAATTTTGCCAGAACACATAAAGAAAGTTTATGTGAAGCCTATAACAAACAATACGAATCAATATGGGCTTGAAGCGAAATTCACAAATGCGGTAGTGGATGAAATTTTAAGAGACGGAAGACTTTCGCTTGTAAATTCTCCCACTGAAGCGGACGGAGTTATAGCTGGAACAATAAAGAAATATATATTACAGCCTTTGACTTATGATGCCAATATGGTAACCGAACAGTATAAACTTTGGATTATAGTAAGTGTTTCTCTTGTGGACAGGGAAAATAATGTTACACTGTGGACCGAACCAAATCTTGAAGGCATACAGATATATCTTGACGCCACAAAAGGATCTATAGGCGAAGGCATGACTGAAGAAGAAGCCAGAGAAATTATATGGGAAAAACTATCCCGCGACATAGTAAAACGCACGATCAAAGGTTTCGGTTCAGTAACAAGCACTTCTGAGAAAAAAGTGCCGAATTAATAAAAAATGGCTTTTACAAAATTTCAAGATTTCAATAAACATACTGCTTTAAAAAACGTTTTTCCTGTATATCTGTTTGCTGGAGAAGAATCTTATCTTATTGATTCCTGTGTTAAGAAAATTAATTCCATTCTTACCGCTGACGATTTAAACAAAGAAGTTTTCTATGCTTCCGATTCGTCTGCAGAAGATATTTTAAATGCTGTTCAGACTCTTCCTTTTTTAAGCGAAAAAAGGATGGTGATAGTAAAAGCGGTTAATAAAATGAAAGCTGCAGATGCGGAAAGGATTTCGGGTTATCTTTCTAATGTTATCGACACGTCCTGCCTGATATTATTATATCCCGACAATTACAAAAAAGAGGGAACTGCCAAAAGAAAAGAATTGATAAACAAATGTGTTTCTTCAGAAAGCTGTGTGGCTGTAGACTGCCGCAAACAATATGAGAATGAAGTAAAAGAGTTTATTAAATCAGAATTTGCCGCAAGGGGAAAGAACGTTTCATATAATGCGATTTCAACAATAATAGATGAAAATGGCGTTGACTTAATGAACATTGAAAATGAAATAGAAAAGCTGTGCATTTATACGGGAAGAGATAAAAAAGTGATTACAGAAGAAGATATAGAACAAATAAGCGGTTATACCAAAGAAGTCAGCATATACGCTTTAGGTTCAGAAATCGAGAGCAAGAACTTGAAAAAGGCCATGTTCATTTTGGAAAAACTTTTTGCGGAAGGCAGCGATGCCGTGATGATATTGTCGCAAATATCGTCGGCGATTAGAAAACTTCTTAATGCTAAAAGCATGATTGAAGAAAAAGGAATGTCAAATGCTGAAACTGCATCAGCGCTGAGAATCCACAACTATTTTGCAAAAGCTTTTTTTTCAAATTTGTCAAAACATAATGTAAAAAGTCTTAAAAACAGCTTAAAAGTGACGTTAAAAGCCGATATAGCAATCAAAACAGGGTCTTCCGATGCGATATCCGCTCTAGAAAAAATCATACTTTCCGTATGCAGATAAAATCAGAAGCTTAAAGACTTGGAAATGTGACATCCAATGCAGCGCAACCTGCCCGTAGTGTTTTAATACTGGATAACAATCTTTCTGAGTTCCTGTCAAGACTGTATGACTAAACTTCTCAGCTTTTTTAAATGCCAAAATAAAAACCCCCGCTTTGCTTAATATAGGCAAAGCGGAATTTTCTATGTGTTTTATTTTATTTTGAAATTCCGGCGACTAATCTTGAAAGTCTTGCTTTTTGATTTGCGGCCGCTTTGTAATGAATTATATTTTTCTTTGCGGCTTTGTCCCATTTCGAAAAAGCTATGTTGAGCTGATCTTGGGCAAGTGTTGTATCTTTATTTTTTACTGCGGTCTCAACTTTTTTTACCATAGTCTTAATTTTGCTCTTTACCGAAGCGTTTCTTGCGGTTCTTTTTTCAGCTTTTCTTGCTTCTTTAAGAGCGGAAGTATGTCTTCCTGTTTTAAGCTTTGCCATTACTTTATTCCTCCAAAAATTATAAAAAATTATATTATTTAAATGATTTAATAATTCTACCTTATTGTTTTTATATAGTCAAATATTTATAAGCTGAGTCGTTTGAGTTGGGTCTTTTTTTTTGCTAGAATCATAATATTATGAATATAAAAAGTATTAGACAATCTGCACAAATCAGGGCAGAATTTTTGCGTTTTTTTCAGGATAAAGGGTGTGTCTCTGTCGCTTCGGATTCCCTTATGCCTTCGGGAGACAAAACTCTACTTTTTACATCTGCCGGAATGGTACAGTTTAAACAGCATTTTTTAGGACAAAGTAAAGATACTTTTACGAAAGCGACCAGTTGTCAAAAATGTTTTAGAACGTCAGACATAGAACAGGTCGGAATTACTACGAGGCATTTGACGTTTTTTGAAATGCTGGGCAATTTTTCGTTCGGCGACTATTTTAAAAAAGAAGCTGTCGAATGGGCATGGGAATTTTTAACGAAAAATATGTCTCTGCCGCAGAACAAACTTTACATAACGATTTATAAAGACGATGATGAAGCGGCCGAAATATGGAAAAAAATAGTTCCAGAGAATAAAATTATGAGGATGGGCGATGATACAAATTTTTGGAATATGGGTGATATCGGGCCCTGTGGACCATGTTCCGAAATTCTTATAGATTTAGGTGCGGAAATGAGCTGCGGAAAGCCTACATGCGGCCCGTCATGCGATTGTGACAGATATCTGGAAATATGGAATCTCGTTTTTACACAGTTCGATAAGCAGGCAGACGGTTCGCTTAAAAACTTGCCTAGAAAAAATATAGATACGGGAATGGGATTGGAAAGGCTTGTTGCGGCGGCTAACGGAAAAAAAAGTGTTTTTGAAACGGATTTGTTTGTGCCGATAATGGAAAAAGCTTCAAAAATTTTAAACGTAAAATATGAGGGCAAAAACATATCTAAATTGAGAATGATAGCAGACCATTCCAGAGCCGTGACATTTTTAATATCCGATGGTATTCTGCCGGCGAATGAAGGAAGAGGTTACGTTTTAAGAAGGATATTGAGAAGAGCCGTGAGGCAGGGAAAGATGTACGGTTATGATAAACCGTTTATAAACGAGCTTGCGGCTGTCGTGTTTAAAATAATGGAACCGGCATACCCGGAATTGTCGTCAAAACTTGCCAATATCAAAGCGATAATAAAAGTCGAAGAGGAAAAGTTTCTCGAAACTCTTGAAGCCGGCTCAGTGCTGCTTTCGGATATGATAAATTCTTATAAAACAAAAGCAATCGCCGCTATAAAAGGAGAAGATGTTTTTAAACTTTATGACACTTACGGGTTTCCTCATGATCTGACAAAAGAAATAGCCGCAGAAAACGGTATGTCCATTGATGAAGAAGGCTTTAAAAACGAACAGAGAAAAGCTCAGGAAAAATCACGCTCGGCGTGGGGCGGTTCAGGAGAAAAAGATATAACTTTTTATTCCATTCTGCATAAAAAGTACGGAGATACGTTTTTTGCAGGATACGACAATTTTGAATTTTCTGGAAAAGTTTTGTCAATAATTAAAAACGGAAAAGAAGTAGGTGAATTAAACGAAGGAGATGAAGGCGAAATTATTCTTTCGCAGACTCCGTTTTACGCCGAATCCGGCGGTCAAAGCGCGGATAAGGGCAAAATATTTATGCCTTCTTTTAACGCTGAAGCTGAAGTGTATGACGTTTTTAAGCCCATAGGAAATTTGTTTGTTCATAAAATAAAAATTTTAAAAAGTTGTTTTAGAAAAGAAATCGAAATTCTTTCTATTATAGACAAAAAGCACCGACTTCAGATTCAGCGTCATCACACAGCGACCCATCTTCTTCATAAAGCTTTAAGAGAATTGTTAGGTGGACATATTACGCAGGCAGGTTCTTTGGTTACGTCGGATTATCTGCGTTTTGATTTTACCCATTTTTCTGCGATAAAAAAAGACGATTTAAAAAAAATCGAGAGCAATATTAACGCCGTAATAAGAGCAGATACTCCAGTATGCATCGCAAATATGACGATAAATGAAGCAAGAAATGCAGGAGCTACGGCATTATTTGGCGAAAAGTACGGCGATATTGTCAGGACGGTTTCTGTAAAAAATGAGGATGGAAACTCAAATTATTCTATGGAACTCTGCGGCGGAACGCATATTTCAAGAACAGGAGAGATAGGATTCTTAAAAATTCTTTCCGAATCTTCCGCAGCAGCAGGTATAAGACGCATAGAAGCAGTTGCGGGAGAAGCAGCCGAACTTTATGTTTCCGAACAGGAACGCAGTTATCAAAAAATATTGGAATTATTTAATGTTTCAAAAACCGATTTAATGATAAAAATACAAAAATATTTTGACGATTATAAAAAGCTTGAACAAGAGCTTAACTCGTTAAAAAGTCTTTTAATATCTAGCGAAATAGATAATTACGTTAAAAACGTAAAAGAAGTCAAAGGTTTCAAATTTTTGTCTTTATCAGTTGGCGGACAAGACGTTAAGTCGCTTAGGGAAATATCCGACAAAATCAAAGAAAAAATCGGCTCTATAATTTTAATAATCGTTTCTATAAACGAAGGCATAGCCTCTTTTATAATTTCAGCAACCCAAGATTACGTTAAAAAAGGAGTAAATGCAGGAAAAATTGCAAAATCTTTTTCATCCGCTATAAACGGTTCCGGAGGTGGAAAACCTGACTTTGCGCAAGGCGGTTCAAAAGACATTACAAAAATTAATGAAGTCATAAAAAACGCCGACAAATACTTATAAATTTAAGCATACCCGATTTAAATATAATTGAATTGGAAATTATATGAACGAAAAAAATATGGATTTTTTTATTGGAAAACTTCTTGAGCAGGCAGGTATTAAATTTGAATACCAGGGGAGTAAAATTAAAGAGATTTCTGAATCTTTGAGAACGGCTTCTAAAAGAAATTCTAAACATGCAGGCAGACCTGAGTTTACTGCAAAAGTCAACGATTTTATTTTAGTAGGTGAGGATAAAGCGACTGTTGATTTACAGGCAAAATATGTTGACGATACCAAACAGCAATTATCTATCCAAATAAAAGATATAACAAAATACGCTGAAAACGGCGCGTTGCATTATGCAAGACATATTGTTGAAAACACTAATTTTAAAAAAGTTTTTGCTTTTGGTTGTTCAGGAGATAAAAGACACTATAAAATCCGACCGATTTTTGTGGATAAAAACGGCAAATATACATTATTAAAAGAAGTTAATAATTTTGAAAATTTTAATTCCGAAAATATAAATCGTTACTATCGCGAACAAGTTTTACGCGAAGAACCAAAAGAAGTCACGGAATTGAAAGATATTTTAAACCGTGCAAAAAGACTGCATGAAGATTTAAGAAATTACGCCCAGCTTAGCGATACGGAAAAACCGTTGGTTGTTTCCGCAATTTTACTTTCACTAAACGAGCATTATGAAGACCAGCAAGGTTTTATAAATACTTTAATATGCGATAAAGTTAAAAGTGACGGACAAAAAATATACGAGGCGGTTTCTTCTCATATGCAGAGAGTGCAGGTAGAACCGCAAGTAAAATTACAACAGGTTCTTGCTCAATTTAATATTATTAAAACCCGCGTTATCTTAAGCGACTATAATAAAAAGCTCGGCAAAACTCCTTTGCGTTATTTTACAGAATATCTAAAAGAATATGTTATCGCTTATACAAAAGCTAATTCGCCAGAGGATGTTTTAGGCAGGTTTTACGGCGAATTTATGAAGTATAGCGGCGGAGATGGGCAAACGTTAGGTGTCGTGCTTACTCCGTCTCATATTACAGAATTGTTTTGTGATTTAGTGGATATTAAAGCAAAGGATATAGTTTTTGATCCATGCTGTGGAACAGGCGGTTTTCTTATAGCTGGACTGCATAAAATGCTTAAACAAGCAAAAACAAAAGAGCAAAAAGAAAATATAAAGAAAAATCAAATATACGGCGTGGAATTAAGGGACGATATGTTTTCTATAGCCACTACAAATATGATTTTAAGAGGTGATGGAAAAAGTAATTTAATATGTGCTGATTTTTTACAACAAGAAACACAAAAATTGCGCAAGAAAAATTTTAGTGTCGGTTTTATGAATCCGCCGTATTCGCAAAGCAAAAATAAAGAAACTGCGCATTTATCTGAAATAAATTTTATTTCTCGCTTGCTCAATAGTATGGCAGACGAAGCTCGTGTAGTAGTTATAGTTCCTCAAAGTGCGATGGTTGGCAAGACAAAAGAAGATAAATTAGTAAAAGTTGAAATTTTAAAACGTCATACATTGCAAGGCGTTATTACTCTTAATAAAAATACTTTTTACCGCATAGGCACAAACGCTTGCATAGCTGTTTTTACAGCTCATAAACCGCACTCGGCTGACGACTATGTAAAATTTATCAACTTTGAAGACGACGGGTTTGAAGTCAATAAACATATAGGATTAATTGAAACGGAAAGAGCCAAAGAAAAGAAACGTCGTTTATTAGAATGTTGGCGGCACAATAAAGACGCAGAAAGCAAGTTTATGGTTAAAACAAAAATTGAAGCTGAAGACGAATGGCTGCACAGTTTTTATTATTTTAACGACGAGATACCAACAGACACCGAATTTGAAAAGACAATGGCCGATTATTTGACTTTTGAGTTTAATATGATAGCTCACGGACGCGGTTATTTGTTTGGGTTTGAAGACAGGATAGAGAATGAATAATTTATCAGATAGAAAATGGAAAGAATTTATTGTTGAAGATTTATTTTGTAATATCTCCAATTCAAAAGCATATCACAAAACTAATCTTTGCGAAACTAAGCGAGGCATCGCTTATATCAGCCGGACAAATTTAAATAATGGATTTGAAGCAATAGTTTCAAATAACAGTTTTAAATCTAATCCAAAAAACTCAATAGTTTTCGGCGCTGAGAACGCTTCTTTTTTTTATGAGCCGTTTGAGTATATTACAGGAAATAAAATGTATGTAATTTCTGATGAGAGAATAAACAAATATAACGGGCTGTTTATTCAAAAAATGCTAAACAAAAGCGTTGAAAATTGTGGTTTTGGTTATGGTAAAGGTTTAATTGGTACAAGAGTGAAGAAACGGTCAATTTGTTTGCCAGTTGACGATAGCGGCGAACCAGACTGGCAGTTTATGACTGATTACATGAAATCCAAAGAACAAAAATTAATCAAACGCTATGAAACATATTTAAGTAAAATAAATGTTGGGGGGGGGGGGGGTAAATAATCGTCCTGTATGGCGCGAATTTCAGATTGGCGGCTTGTTTACTGTTGAGCGAGGCAAAAGGCTTATCAATTCAAATCGCAAAACAGGAAATCTTGCCTATTATTCAGCCGCTGAAAGTAATAATGGGTTAACTGATTTTATAAATAATCCGTTATTTACTACTGCAAATAAGCTTATACACACCACTTTTGGCGATGTATATTATGTAAAAAATAAATTCACGGCAAGCGATGAAATAACAATTCTTGACAATGAAAAACTTAATCGTTATGTCGGTTTATTTTTAAGTAAGGTTATGAATAATAATAAAAATAAATTTGCTTTTGGCTATAAGGCTTTTACAGAACGAGTAAAAAGACAAACAATTCTTATTCCTGTAGATAACAATGGCAACCCAGACTATGCGTATATGGAAAATTATATGCGTAATATAGAAATCAAAAAAATTTCTCAATATGTTAAATTTTTAAAGTATAATTAATAGAGCTGCGGTGTAGTTTAGGAGGTAATTATGTCAAAATACATTTCTTTGACGGCAATAGGCAAAGACAAACCCGGTCTTGTAAGCACGATCGCAAAAGTATTATATGAATATAAATGCAATATAGAAGAGTCAACAATGACGATTCTTCACGGCCAATTCGCGATGATACTTATACTAAGCTTTCCTCAAGATACAAATATAAAGAGTCTATATTCCACACTTCAAAAGTCGGCTAAGTCACTTGGAATGTCTTTCTCGTATACGCCGCTTTTGTCGTTTACGCCGAAAAAACAAAAATCTTCCGCGGCGTATATAATATCTGTTTATGGTGCGGACAAACCGGGTATAGTTTATAATTTAAGTTCTTTTCTTGTACAATATAAAATAAATATCACGGACGTGCAGACAACTTTATCCAAAAGCAAAGGCAAAAAGACTTATATTATGATTATTGAAGTGGAAATTCCCAAAAAGGTATCCGTGGAAAAAATTAAAAATAGACTTTCGGATTTGGCGCAATATCTCAATGTCGCGGTATCGGTCAACCGGGCGGAATCGGCAGAGATATAGTGGCTATTTTAGACATAATAACTATTCCGGATTCTTTGCTTAAACAGGTATCGTTTCCAGTAAACGATATTACCGAAGATATTTGCGAACTTGCGGAAAATATGCGTCTGACCATGCTTGCCCACAAAGGCTGCGTAGGAATTGCCGCCGTTCAGGTAGGCTTTTTGACAAGGATTATAATAGTTGACGTTTCGCTCAGTGAAAAGTCTCATAGAAGTTCAGGAACATTAATCATGATAAATCCACAGATAACTTATTCTTCGGGAAAAATAAGTTCCAGAGAAGGCTGTCTGAGTGTTCCTGACTTTATAGGAAACGTCATGAGAAAAAAGAAAATAGAAGTCGATTATATGGATTTGGACGGACAAAAGAGACATTTAAAAACCGATGGTTATGAAGCGGTCTGCATACAGCACGAAATAGACCATTTGGATGGAAAAGTTTTTCTCGACAGAGTAACATCTTTAAAAACAGATATTTTTAGAAGACAGTGAAAAATATCTGTCTGCAATACATTGATTTTTGTACGCCTATAGCTTAATTGGATAGAGCACCGGCCTCCGGAGCCGGTGATTCCGGTTCAAGTCCGGATAGGCGTGAATTAAAATATATTTGTGTTTGTCTTTTTCAAATTATAAATGAAAACGGTTATTCAGAGAGTTAAAAAAGCTTCTGTTAGAATAGAAAGCGGGGAAAAAAGAGAGATTGCCGAAGGGTTGGTTATTCTGGCTGCTTTCGGAAAAAATGATACGCAGCAAATATGCTGCAAAATTTTTGATAAAATAATGAATCTCAGGATATTTTCAAACGACTGCGGGAAATTTGATTACTCTCTGCATGATATAAAAGGCGATCTTTTAATTATTTCCCAATTCACGCTTTATGGAAATTGTAAAAAAGGCAAAAGACCGGATTTTAATGAAGCAGCTTCTTATGAGCATGGGAAAAAACTTTACGAAAAATTTTTAAGTATCGCAAAAAGTTCGGGACTTAAAGTTGAAAATGGCGAGTTCGGTGCCGATATGCTTGTTGAAATACATAATGACGGTCCTGTTACAATAATCGTAGATTCGGAAAACATATGAATATTGAAGTAAAAATTGAAAAGCTTTACTCCATGATGGATAAATGCGAAATATGTCCCAGAAAATGCGGAGTAAACAGAAACGGCAGACAGACGGGTATTTGCAAAACTGGAAATAAAATTTTAATTTCAAGTTATAATGTTCATATGGGTGAGGAACCGCCCATTACGGGCAAGAATGGTTCGGGTACAATTTTTTTTACGAACTGTACTTTAAAATGTGTTTTTTGTCAGAACTACCCCATAAGCCAGATGGGAAACGGCAAAGAAGTTTCTGTTGTAGAGCTTGCGGATATAATGATTGAACTGCAAAATGAGGGAGTTCATAATATAAATTTTGTTACGCCTACTCATTACAGTCCCCAAATATCTGAAGCGGTTTGCAAGGCAAGAAACAAAGGTTTGAAAGTTCCGATAGTTTTTAATTGCAGCGGTTACGAAAGGGTTGAGGTTATAAAATTGCTTGAAGATATAGTTGACATTTATCTTCCAGACATAAAATATTCAGATAATAAAACGGCGTTAAAATACAGCGGCATAAAAGATTATGTCGAAGTAAACCGTGCGGCACTGAAGGAAATGGTAAGACAGAAAGGTCTTTTAAAAATTAATAATGATGCAATAGCCGAAAGCGGAGTTTTAATCAGGCATATGGTATTGCCGGGAAATGTTGAGAATACAAAAAAATCTTTGGAATTTATAGCTAATGAACTTTCACCGCAGACTTTTATAAGTCTTATGTCTCAATATCACCCTGCTTATAAGTCTTATGATTACAAGGAACTGTCAAGAATTATTACGGCAGATGAATATGAAGAAGCTCTTGTTTGTATTGAAAAATTAAATTTTGAAAATGGTTGGCAACAGGAACAGCAATGAAAAGAACAATGCGTTTTGGAAATTGGTATCCAAACAATGAGGAAGAAATAAAAAGATATATCCCCGAAGTCAAAGACAAAAAAAATGCTGTGGGAATAGTGTCACCTCATGCAGGCTGGATATATTCGGGAAAAACCGCAGGAATTACTTTTGCAAGCTGCGATATTTGCGAAACGTATGTGATACTTTGCCCCAGCCATACCGGACTTGGCAGCGAAATAGCGGTTTATCCTTCGGGAACATGGGAAACGCCTACGGGTGATTTAGAAATTGACTATGAACTTGCAAAACTTATAGTTCAAAATTCAAAGTATGCAGAATTTGACGATACGGCGCATGCTATGGAACATTCCATAGAGGTTCAGCTTCCTTTTATCAAAGCCGTAAATCCCAAAGCCAAAATAGTTCCACTTTGTCTTATAGCGGCTGATTATAATAAATGCGCCGATTTGGCGCAGGCGATTTATAAGGCTTCATGCAGCCACACTGCAAAAATCTGTGTAACTGCTTCTACGGATATGAGTCATTATTCCAACGCCTCAATCGCTAAAATATGCGACGACTATGCGATAAAAGAAATTATGCGGCTTGATGGAAAGAGTTTATTGAAAGTCGTTGAGGAGAAAAATATAAGTATGTGCGGAGTATCTCCGACTGCTTCGATGCTTTTATATTCGAAATTAGCTGGTGCGCAAAAAGCGGAACTTTTAAAATATTCGAATTCCGGAGAAATAACCGGGGATTTCAGCGAAGTTGTTGGTTATGCTGGCATGGTAATTTATTGAGGCGGTAAGGTAAAAAATAATGTTTTGGAAATACGGTGTTGTAATAATGCTTAACACATTTTTGGGTCCAGGAATAGGACAGTTGATGCTCAAGAGATTTAAAAAAGGATTTATAATATTGGCGATAGCTTTGCTTTTGCTTGTAATAATGTCATTAATTTTGATTTTTTCTGTTGATTCTTCATCTGTTCCGTCAGATTTTGCTTCGATGAAAATATTTGCAAAAGAGCTGATAACTCAAAACGCGAGAAAACTTAAATTGATAAATTATGTGCTTATGATATTGTGGGCATATTCCTATGCCGACATAGTTATGAGTATAGTTGAAGAGCGTAACAAAAATGCGGCAAAATAAGAAAAATGATGTCTTTGTTACTGTTAAGCAAATGCGCGATATTGATGACAGGACGTCTGCTGAGTATGGAATTTCTTCGTTGATATTAATGGAAAACGCCGGTCAAGCCACGGCACGCGAAGCGCAAAAGGCGTTAAAAAAAATGAAAAATAGAAATGTTGCAGTTGTCTGTGGCAGTGGAAACAACGGCGGCGATGGATTTGTCGCTGCAAGATATCTGCTTGATAAAGGTTTTAATGTAAGCGTCGTAGTGACGAAATCTCCTGAGTTTTTTAAAGGAGACTGCAAAATAAATTTTGATATTTTGAAAAAACTTAATGCATATATTTCTTTTTCACATGCACATATAAAAAAAGCAGGGCTTATTATCGATGCCGTTTTAGGAACGGGCGTAAGCGGTACGGTTAAAGGTGCTGCGGCAAAAGTTATAAATGCTATAAATAAGGCAAAAGCTTATAAAATTTCCGTTGACATTCCTTCTGGAATGGATGGTGGAAGTGGCGAAATTGCCGGCAGCGTGGTCAATGCTGACAAAACGGTGACTTTTGCTTTTCCTAAGAAAGCTTTTAAAAATAAATCTGCACGGCAGTATACGGGAAAAATCACAGTTGCCGATATAGGTATTCCAAAAATTGTCTCAAAGGAAATAATGGAAAATGAAAAAAATTAAGATAAAAATATTATGTATGATAATGCTCTGCCTAATAGTTACAGGCGGCTGCATTTCAAAAGGAGCAAAAATAGTGAAATATGATAACGGACTTATTTCGATATTAAGAAGCGATAAGAACAATCTTGCCGCTTCCGTTGCGGTTTACGTGAGGGCCGGCGCCGTAGACGAAAAACCGAATCAGGCTGGACTTTCGCATTTTTTGGAACATTTAATGTTTAAAGGCAGCAAGAATTATCAGGGTGACGCACTCAGCCGCAAAGTCGAAAATATGGGTGGCTACATAAATGCGGCGACGTCAAACGAGTTTACGATGTATTATATAGATATACAAAAAGACGGCGTTGAAGAGTCGATAAAAATGCTTGCCGACACAATGCAAAACCCTCTTTTTCCACAAGATGAGATAAATAGAGAAAGAAAGGTCGTTATCGAAGAAATTCAGAGATATTTTGACAGACCTTTTGCCGTATTGCACGAATCGTTTTCTAAAAATGCGTATGAAAAAAGCGCTTTGGGAAATAGTGTTATAGGAAGCGAAGAAATCATAGCGGCGGTTACCAGAGATGAAATTTTTAATTATTATTCCGCTCATTATATACCTCAGAAAATGACAGTCGTAGTATGCGGAAATTTTGACGAAGATAAAATAAACGCTCTTATTGGAGAAACTTTTGGGAAATTTGAAAAAAAGCCTCTTCCCAATGAGCCAATGCTTTTGGAAGAAGCTCATAAAGGTAAAGAATTTGTTAAAAAAAGTAAAGTCGAAGTAGGATATATGATAACAGGTTTTTTAGGAGCTGATGCAAGTTCCGATGATATTTTTACTGCAGATATTGCCATGCACGTTTTGGGCGGCGGCAAATCTTCAAGACTTTACAGGGTTTTAAAAGAAGAAAAACAGCTTGTTTATTCGATAAGTTCTTCTTTCCAGATGATGAGAGGTACAGGATACGCTTACATAAGCGCTGTATTTGATGCGGCAAATTATGAAGAGATAAAAAAAGAGATAGACTCGCAGATACAAAATATCATCGATAACGGCATAACGCGGGAAGAATTGGACAGAGCAAAACTTTCCGTGAAAACAGGATGGAGTTTTTCTTTTGAAAAGCCTTTCAACATAGGTTATGTGTATGGCAGTTGGAATCTTATGGGAAGACCTGAAATTGCGGAAAAATTTTTATTTAAAATGAGCGCTTTAAAAACTTCGGACGCGCAGGAATTCTTAAAAAGATATTATAACAAAGATCGTGTCATAACAGCGGCTATGTTGCCGGAAGGCAAATAGTATGAAAAAAATTATATTTGCAATATCATTGTTTCTAATATCACAAGCCGCTTTTGGAGGACAAATGGAAGATTTTACGCTTAAAAATAACATAAAAGTAATATTTGACAAAACGAATGGAATAGGTGTTGTTTCGATGAAAGTGTTTACGCCTGCCGCCGTCGTGTTGGAAACGAAAGAAAACGCGGGAATATCTTTATTGGCGGCAAATCTCATGGTCAAATCCACAAAAAACCGTTCAAGCGATATTTTAGCGCGTGACGTTGACAATATAGGTGCCGACCTTTCCAATTTAGTAGATTATGATGCGCAATGCATAAGCATAAGCTTTTTATCGGAATATTTTGATGCATCCGCAGAAATTCTTGCTGACGTGATAAAAAACCCAGCTTTTGATGAAAATGAAATATATACTGAAAAAAGAGATATTGCGGCCGTACTTAACGCTAGAAAAGACAGCATATTTAGTACAGCGCTTGATAATTTTACCATTAATTTTTACAAAGACGCTCCATATGCTCTGACGGTTTTAGGAAGTGAAGAAAGTTTAAATAAGATTACGCGCAGTCAGCTTGAAGCATGGCATAAATATTCGTTTAATTCTTCAAATATTTTAATATCAGTTTCAGGAAACATAGATAAAAGAACTCTTAAGAATACGCTTGAAAAATATTTTGGCGATATAGAATCCGGAGAAAAATTTAAAGATGTGGATTTCAATGTGGGCGGTGGAGAAATAAAAACCATCGAAATAAAAGGCAAATTTAATCAGGCGTACATAATGAAAGGTTTTTTAGCGCCTGATTTGAAAGACAAAGATTACATATCTCTGAAGGTTACAGGAGCGGTTCTTGGAGGCAGAATGACAAGCAGGCTTTTTACGGAACTGAGAGAAAAGCTCGGTCTTGCTTATGAAGTCAGCGCAATTTATCCTTCAAGAACGCATAAAAGCTATTTTGTCATTTACATAGGTTTAGATAAAAAGAACATAGATATTACACTTAAAAGAATAGATGAAATATTGGAAGATTTGCGTAATAACGAGGTTGATGCACAGGAGCTGAAAGACACAAAAACGTATATAAAAGGGCTTTACATAATGGACAGACAGACCGTTGACAGAAAATCATATTATTACGGCTGGCGCGAAAGTGTAGGGCAAGGTTATGAGTATGACGATAAATATCTCGAAGAGATGGATAAAGTAAGTGGTAAAGACATTCTGAAAATTGCAAATAAAATATTCTCAAAGGATTCCCTGACTATAATAGTAAGGCCGGATGAAAAATAAATTAATTCCGTTTTTATTGTTGTTTTTGACTGCGTGTTCTTCCGACGGTTTGAATCAGAAACATGAAGCTGTGTCGTCAGATGATACGCCGATTTACGGGGATGCTTTTGTTACCGCCATAGGAAGCGACGCTTCTTTTTTAAATCCCATTCTTGCAACCGACACACCGAGCGGTTACGTCAATTCGATGATATTTAACGGATTGATAAAATATGACGAGAATTTAAATTTAACCTGTGATTTGGCGGAAAGTTTCGAAGTCTCCGAAGACGGACTTGTTATAACGTTCCGCCTGAAAAAAAATGTCAAATGGCATGATGGACGACCTTTTACAGCCAGAGACGTTAAATTTACCTACGACATTCTTATAGATTCCAACACAAAAACTCCTTACTCATCGGATTTTATGCTTATTGAAGAACTTAAAATAGTTGATGATTATACTGTAAAAGTTTATTATGAGCGGCCATTTGCGCCTAACCTTCAGAGCTGGGGAATGTCTATCGTGCCGGAACACGTTTTTAGAGGAATGGATTTTAATGAAGCTGCGGCCAACAGAAAACCCATAGGAACCGGGCCGTATAAATTTGAATCGTGGCAGACGGATCAAAAAATTGTTCTTACGGCAAATCCGGATTATTTTGAAGGCAGACCGTACATAAACAAATATATCATAAGAATAGTGCCTGACTCTTCGGTACAGTTTCTTGAACTCAGAAATGAGTCTCTTGATTTTGCAGGTTTGACGCCAGACCAATGGAATGCATATGACAGTTTTTTTAAACGTTATGACAAATACAGATACCCGACTTTTGCTTTTTCATTTTTGGGATTTAACCGTCTGCGTAAACCGTTTGGCGATAAAAGTTTTTTAAAAGCTGTCGGAATTGCAATAAATAAAAAAGATGTTATAGATGGAGTGCTTTTGGGAACTGGAACGGAAATAAACGGCATTTATCCTCCGCAAAGCTGGGCGTATAAAGATCTTCCGAAAAGCGAGTATAATCCGCAGAAAGCTTTGGAAATCCTAAATTCTATCGGATTTAAAGATGTTAATGGCGATGGGTATCTTGAATATAAAGGCAAGCCGTTTGATTTTACAATAACTACGAATCAGGGAAACAAACAAAGAGAGTTAAGTGCTGAAATCATTCAGCAGCATTTAAAAAAGATAGGCTTAAAAGTTAATATAAGAATTATAGAGTTTAGCACTTTTATAAACCAGTATATAGCCAAAAGAGAGTTTGATGCTGTTATTATAGGCTGGAGCACTACTCTTGACCCTGACCAGTATTTGCTTTGGCATTCAGGACAAACCGCTCCCAGACAATATAATTTTCTTTCATATAATAATGCAAGAGTCGACAAACTTCTGGAAGACGCCAGAACGACGTTTGACTTTGAAAAAAGAAAAAAAATGTATCATGAAATACAAGAGATTATGTACGAAGACCCTCCCTGCGTGTTTTTATATTGTTCTGACAGCTTGACAGCGTTGCATAAAAGGTTTCGCGGCGTGAAAGATTTTCCCATAGGTGTGGGCTACAATTTTATAGAATGGTGGACGCCAAAAAATGAAACAAAATATACATTTCGGGAATAACAATGTTCAATTATTTGATTAAACGTTTAATATACTCACTTCCGATTTTTTTAGGTATTACGATAATTACTTTTACAGTAATGTATACGACTCCTGGAAAACCGACGGATATGATTGCCGACTTTAATATTAAAGTTACAGCGGAAGCCAAAGAAAGACTTGTGAAACTTTACGGTCTTGACAAACCGCTGCACGAGCAGTATTGGAACTGGCTTAAACGCGTAGCCGTTCTTGATTTTGGAAACTCCTTTAAAGACGGAAGGGCTGCTTCCGAGAAAATTTTGGAAAGACTTCCAGCTACGGTTTTATTAAACGTTTTATCGATAATTGTAATGCTTGTCATCGCAGTGCCGATAGGCGTATATTCGGCCGTAAAACGATATTCGCTGTTTGACAGAATATTGACGGTTATCATTTTTGTGTGTTTTTCCGTGCCGGCTTTCTGGATTGCTTTGCTTCTTATGATAGTCGTCGGTTTGTGGCTCGGATGGCTGCCGATTTCTGGTTTGATTTCTTTTAATTTCGAAAATCTTTCATTTTTTTGCAAACTATGGGATTTGGCAAAACATCTGATTCTTCCTTTAATAGTTTCGACGCTCGGTTCTTTTGCCGTTCTTTCAAGGTATATACGTTCAGGAATGCTTGATGTGTTGAAGCAGGATTATATTAAAACGGCTTATGCAAAAGGTTTAAGCAAAAAGCAGGTTATTTTTAATCACGCGTTAAAAAACGTTTTGCTGCCGCTCATAACTATAATAGGGTTGTCGATTCCGGGTTTGATAGGCGGCAGTTTTATTATAGAAACAATTTTTTCCTATCCCGGAATGGGAAGGCTCGGATATGATGCCATTGTGGCAAGAGATTATCCTGTGATTATGGGTATTGGAGTAATATCGGCATTTTTAACACTTCTCGGAAATATTGTTGCGGACGTTTTATATTCCGTGGCGGACCCGAGGATAAGATACAAATGAAAAAAATATTGAAAAACAAGCCTGCGTTTTATGCCTTGATTTTGATTTTAATAATCATTATCGCGGCTGTTTTTGCTCCGTTTATTGTCCGCTGCGATCCTTCCGCACAGGATTTGTCAAACAGGCTTGCAGCTCCTTCGTCTGCACATTTGCTCGGAACGGATGATTTGGGCAGAGACGTGTTTTCCAGAATGGTTTATGGAGCCAGAGTATCAATATCCGTAGGGTTTTTTGCAGTGCTGATAACACTTTTTATAGGCGTTGTTTTAGGAATGATTTCCGGATATTTCGGCGGCTGGACTGACTCGATAATAATGCGTTTTACAGACATTATGCTTTGTTTTCCGACATTTTTTTTAATACTTATAGTAATAGCGTTTTTTGAGCCCAGCATTGTCAATGTTATGATTGTAATAGGGATAACTTCGTGGCCAGGACTTGCAAGAATAGTGCGCGCTGAAGTTCTGTCCGTAAGAGAACGGGAATTTGTTCTGGCTTCAAAAATGCTTGCAGTAAGCAAAATACGGCTGCTGTTTGTTCATATTCTCCCTAATGTAGTTTCCCCGATAATAGTTTATGCGGCAATAGGTATAGGTGGTGCAGTGTTGACTGAGTCCGGCCTTTCATTTTTAGGGCTTGGCGTGCAGCCTCCGATGTCTTCATGGGGACAGATTCTCATGCAGGGTAAAGATTACATATATGTGGCGTGGTGGCTTTCTTTGTTTCCAGGAATTATGATTTTACTTACAGTTTTGTCTTTTAACATGATAGGCGAATCCTTAAGAGATATTCTTGACCCGAAGGACAATAAAATATAATGGCTATCCTTTCCGTCAAAAATTTAAGCGTGGATTATAAAGCTTCTTTCGGTATTGTAAATGCCATAAAAAACGTGAGTTTTGATGTTGAAAAAGGTGAATCTTTTGTCATTGTAGGACGTTCTGGAAGCGGAAAAAGTACGGCTGCATCGGCTATAATGGATTTGACTGAATTTGACGGCGGAGAAATTAAATCTGGAAATATAATTTACGATGGCAAAGATCTTCTAAAATTGAGTTTTGGCAAAAAAAGACGGATAAGAGGAAAAAAAATATCGATGATTTTTCAAGACCCACAATCGTATTTGAATCCCGTTATAAGAATAGGAAAACAAATTTTTGAAGCTTATGAAACGCATAACCCCGGAGCTTTAAAAGGAGAAATCCGCAGAAAATCTGAAGAAGTTTTGAAGAAAGTCAAACTTGAAGACAGCGCGAGAATATTTGACTCTTATCCCCATCAATTGTCCGGAGGTCAAAAGCAGAGAATTTTGATAGCTATGGCGATAGTAAATAACCCCGAAATTTTGATAGCGGACGAGCCTACCACCGGTCTTGACGCCGCAGTACAAAAACAAATACTTGAATTAATTATGGAACTTAAAAACGGCATGGGACTTACGCTTATAATGATAACGCATAATATGCTTATAGCGAAAAAATATTCAGATAAGTTAGCAGTTATGCACAACGGTGAAATTGTCGAGTCAGGAAAAACGAACGAAATTTTTACAAATCCGCGTCACGAATACACGAAATTGTTAATAGGATATTAAATGCTTTTAGAAGTCATTAATTTGTCAAAAAAGTATGTTTCAAAAGAACTTTTTAAAGAGAATAATTTTCTTGCTCTTGACACTGTGGGTTTTTCTTTAAGCAAGGGGGAATATTTGTCTGTCATAGGCAGTTCCGGCTGTGGCAAAACTACACTTGGTAAAATCATCGCAGGTCTTTTGGAATATGATGCTGGAAGCGTTAAATATTTTGACAAAGATATAAAAGATTATTCGGTGACGGAACTTTCAGCGAAAGTGCAGATGATTTTCCAAAATCCGTATGCATCTTTAAATCCAAAATTGAGAATAAAATCGTCTCTTTCGGAAGCTTTAAACGATAAACAAAAAGAAAATGCCGAAGAAATTATATGCAAAGTTTTGGAAAGCGTCGGCTTGGATGTCAGAATTTTAAACAATTACCCTCATCAGTTTTCCGGAGGACAGAGGCAGAGAATTGCGGTTGCGCGTATATTGCTTAAAAATCCCCAACTTATAATAGCCGACGAACCTTTTGCGTCTCTTGACATTTATTCTCAAACTCAGATACTTGAAATTTTTAAAAACATAGAAAAAACATCTAAAACTTCCATGATATTGATTACACATGATATTGCGGCTGCGTCTCGTTTTGCCGAAAGAATGATTATTATGAAGAACGGGAAAATCGTCAAAGATTCTTCTTTCGAAAAGATTTTTAATGAAAAAGAAAATAAATACATATCAGATTTAATATCGGCAATGGAACTGTAAAATGGAGAATTTAATTAAAGCGCTTATATATTGTTCAAAAGGTTATGAAGTTTACGTGGTCGGCGGATTTGCCAGAGATTTGTATCTGAAACGCCGTCACAAAGATATTGATTTGGCTATCAGTAAAAGCGCTGAAAAGTTTTCAAAGAGAGCCGCTGCTTTTCTCGGAGCTAAGCTGGTCGTTCTTGATGATTTAAACAAAGTTTACAGAATAGTATTAAAAGATAAAAATGTGGCGGCGAATATTGATGTCTCTCTTTTTGACGGAAAAACAATAGAAGAAGATTTAAATAACAGGGATTTTACCATAAATGCGGTGGCTTTTAATATTGCTGATTTTAAAGATTATAAGAGCAAAATGATATTTGCTGATAAAAAATGTATTGCAGATTTAAAAAATAAAACAATCAACACTGTTTCAAAAAATATATTTAAAAAAGATCCTTTAAGGATGCTTCGCGCATTCAGGTTTGCAGCGGAGACGGGGTTTAGGATAACTCAGGAAACTTTAAAATTGATAAAGTTAAACACAAAACTCATAAAAAAATCGGCTGTGGAGAGAATAAAAAATGAGTTTTTCAGAATTTTATCCGCATCAAACGCTGCGGATATTTTGAAAATTATGGATAAAAGCGGGCTTCTTTCGGAGTTGTTTTGTGAAATTTCAAAAATGAAAAAGGCTTCTAAAAAATATTATTATCATCCGCGGGGATTATTTCAGCATTCATTTGAAACGATGGAAGCTGCGGAAAATATAATAAACAATCTAGAAAAATATTTTCCAGACAATTTTAAAGAGCTTGAAGAACACTTTTCTCGCAGGGAAACTTATTCTGAAAATGTTTCAAAAGTAAGCCTTTTAAAATTTTCCGCATTATTCCATGACATTGCAAAGCCTGAAACTGCCAAAAAAGAAGACAAAAAAATGCGTTTTTTCGGTCATGAACAGAAGGGAGCGGTAAAAATTGAAAAGATGATGAAAGCGTTAAAAATGGGCAAAAAAGAAATTTCCGATACCAAATTCCTCGTTGAAAATCATATGAGACCTTCGACTCTTACAAAAAACAATATAGTTACGAAAAAAGCGGCTTTGAAATTTTTTAGAGATATCGGAGAGAACACCCCAGATTTGCTTTTGCTTTCGATGGCAGACTGGCATTCTTATAAAAGATTGAAAGTTTTTGTTCCATCGGAATTGAAAATGCAGGAAAAGTCGGTGCGCAGGCTTATCCATGAATATTATGAAATAAAAAACGCCAAGCCTTTACCAAAACTTATCGACGGCAATATAGTAATGAAAAAGTTCAAATTAAAGCCAGGTCCATGGCTTAGAGATATTATTGAATTTGTCGCGCTGGCACAGCAGAACGGCAAGATTTCAAATAAAAAAGAAGCTCTAAATCTGATTTCTTTAAAAATTGTTTCCGTCAAAAAGAAATATAAAATTTAAATTTTCCTACCATTATAATGATTAAATATAAATATTCAGAAAGGAATAGTGAATATTTTACATTTGCTTTCGCAGACAACTTCAAGTCTTGTGTTAGTATGTTGAATCGTTTTAGTGAAAAAATACTTACAAAAAAGGCAATAATAAGTTATAATTATAATTAAATACACATTTTTGTATCGGTTGATTCGGTTGATGCAGTTAAACGAAATGCTTTTTTGGATAATTTGAATACTCAAAATCTCTCTCCTCTCATAAAAGATTCATCTGTGGACACGTTTTATTTTCTTTTTAATGCTTTTGTTTTCTTTCATATATAAATATCAAATTTAAGTCTCTCTATAAGTGAAAAATGTTTCTTCTTTTTGGAAAAATATGAGAAAGACTATTTTAATCAAAAAATTTTTAATAAAAACGACGGCTTTATTCGCAGCCGTAAGTCTTTTGCTCTGCGTTATACCTGCTGTGGAAGCAAAAGCGTCATACGTCGATAAGTTTTCAGTGCCATCGTATTCCGGAAAGATAACAGCTGCCGAATATTACGGCGGCAATGAAATAGTAATAAATATACAAGATCTGCATTGCCATGCACAGGCACAGAGAAATATAGCAAAGATAATCGGTTATTTAGATGAGAAGTATGGACTTGAAAACGTGTATCTTGAAGGCGCCTTCGGAGAAGTAGATACAACAGCGTTATATTTGCTAAAGAGAGATGATACAGGAAAAGGAATATTGGAAACGCTCATAGATTCTGGATATATGAGCGGAAGTGAATATTATGCCGCAGTCAACGGAAAAAATAATTTTATACGAGGGATAGAAAATAGGGAGTTGTATTTAGAGAATATCGGTTTGTACAATGAAATAATAGAGGCGATTTCCGAAGTTGAAAGCATATGCAAAGATATGGTCATAGAGATAAAAGGAGTGAAGACAGAATACTCAAATCCTGATATAAGAAATTATGAAAGATTGATAAAAAGATATGAGAAAAGAAAAATAAGTACAAAGAGGTATTATGGAAAGACAGCTGAAATTGCAGCGATAAATGGTATAAATTTGGATGATTATAAAAATATAAAAGATTACGTAGAATTGACTGCACTTTCTGAAAAGTTAAACGGCGAAAAAATATCGAAGCAATTTAAAAAGTTTGCCGAAGTATTGAAAGCAAAAATAGCTTACGGGCAGTATTTTTATTTATTGTCAAGAAGCAATAATTTTGTGAATTTGGAAGATATATCGGAAGAATTGAGCGATATATCGCAAAAGTACGGCATATTTGAAGAATATAAGTTTGAAGAATTGGAAAGATTTTTTGCGTATATGCAAAGAAGCAGAGAGTTTAATCCAGTATTATTTACTAAAGAAGAAGAGAAGTTGAGAGAAAAGATATATGAGGAGTTGGGAAGAACAAGATATGAAAGAGAAGTATCGTTTTTGCATGAATTTATTCCCAAAATAAAAGGCTATTTTACAGCTGAGATAACTGCGGAAGATTTGGCCGGTTTTAAAGAAGGATTTAAGAAATTCAGAGATATATGGAGATCATATTTTTCTGAGAACAAAGCAAAAAAATTGGACAAATATGCGCAGTTGCTGGAAAGGTATCATGAAAATAATTTAAGAAGAGACAAAATATTTGTTGACAGAGCAGGCTTACAAGATAATAAAGCCGCGAAAAATGCAAAGATCGGAAACGAAGCGTTAATAGATATAGAAAGGGCTGGAAAAAAGAATATAAAAGTAATCGTGACAGGAGGTTTTCACAGCGCTGGTTTGGAAAAAATGCTTAAAGAAAAGAAAATAACGCATCTGATAATAACGCCGAAAATAACTAAAGAAGTGCCATATGCGCATGAAATATATCTGGAAACGATAAAGAGCTACAAAGAGATAAAAAAGAACACGATAAACATACAGGCGTTTTCGCAGCTGAAAATAGATTTGGCATTGCCTAAGCTGATAGGCGTGGCATTATTTGTATTAAAAGAAGAAAGTGACGTACAGAAAGAAGAAGGTATAAAAAGATTTATAAAAGAAAATTTTCTGAAAGAAAGAAAAGAAGATGCTCAAAGAGGAGAAATATTGACTGAAAGCTTTAAGATAACGGAACAAGGTCGTAAATATATATTTGCGATAGAAGGCCGCAGCTATGAAGCCGTTATGGAAGAAGATGGAGTGAGGGTAATAGAAATTATGGAATCGAACGCTAAAAGAAAAATTTTAACTGCCGAAGATAATAGAAAATATATAAAAGAAGCAAAAAATTTGTTATTTATATTCAGAAATTTTATGAAAGATAAAACTGGCAAAGTTTATAAAGCTGCAGCTCTTGTAATAGGTCCTGTTGCCGAAGAGTTTGTTTTTAGAAGCCTGCCTTTTTTTATTCCTCTGTTTTTAATCGGATCTCCTTTGGCTTTACCTATATCTATTGCCGTGTCATTGATTTCGGGGTTGATATTTTTCCCTGCCTTTCACGAAATTATTGACAGATTATACTCAGATGGGATAGGTGATGTGAGAACTTTTAAACGTATGATCCCGGATTCTTTTAAATTAACGGCTTTATATCTTGCTCCGGCGATTCCTCTTGCTTTATTGGCCTCACCTGCAGCTGCCGCAGCTATAGCGCTTGCCTTTTCGGTAATTGCGCATATCGTAAATAATGTTGCCGTGTATTTCAGATGGCATAGAGGAATAATGTTGAGCATTTTTGCTAAAGATGCTGTTTCTCCTGATGACAGATATGGACAGAAGATAAAAAAAGCGGTTAAAGAGTTGAGATATCTTAAAAATAGAGAATTTAGAAATAATGGCAAAGACTGGCAGCTTAATGGTGAAATAAAAGCTGAGTATGAAACTATTTTGGCCGATTTAGAAAATGCCGTAATGTTAAACGGTGAAGAAAGATTGGGATTTGTATCGGAATACTTACAAAATTTACTTGCTTTAACCGTTTCAAAAATTAAAATGGACAATAATTTTTATCCTCAGTTTATGTCATTTTTATCGGACGCAGTTTCCGAAATCGGAACCGAAATACACATCGAAAATGGCATGACCATATCCGATAAATATTCCGAAGAAATGACAAAAGCCCTGATTATGCAGCTCGAACAATTTCTCGCAGAGTTTGATTACAGATATGATAAAGATAAACAAAATACGCTTGACGAAATACGTTCGCAATTATCGTCTTTAAACGGTTTATCAGATAATAATGAACTTTATCAACTCCTTAATAAAATATTTTTAGAGAGAAAAGTCGTTTCCGAAACGTTATTGCATGCTATAATAGCTCTTTCAATAGTCGTGAAAGACAATAAAGACGGTAAACCATTTTTTCAAAATATTTTTTCGTTGCTTAAACGAGAAATGGATGAGATAGCCCAATCTTATAAGATGAAAAGTCCCGATAATAGTATTAAAAAAAGAGTTCATTCCATTAGTACTTATGTGCATGGGGCCGCAGCCAAAGCTTATTCGGTAAGCGCAGAATGCGCTATGGCGCTGTTAACACATTTATATGATTTGGGGCTTTCCTACATAGGCAATTATGGCCTTACAGAAATGGCAAGAAATTATAGCAGCTACAGAGATTATGAAAAATTTTATAATGCCGTCGTAAAAGATAAAAATATCGACATTGATATTGTTTCATATATTACGGAAGCCGTAGATGCGCTGGATAAAATTTTGGTCACAGATAAAGAATTAAACACTTGGAAAGAAAGAATTACCGATGATATGCGAAATCTTTCAAAAACGGCAAATGAGTTTTTCTTTCCTCTTGTAGATATGTTGTCGGCAGAGATGATAGCCGTTTCTAACCGGATGCAGCTTGAAGGTGATGAACAATGGCGTTTGGCCGCTGCTGTCGTTATTACTCTGTTGACAAAGATTGTAGAAAAAACGAATAGTCCAACATCTCAGAAAACGACCGAAGGGTTAAATAAAATCATGAACAATATTAATTATGAAGAAGATTTATTTAAAAAAATTAAATCTTTTTTTCTGCTTGAGATATCTTTAAATGCCAACGAAGCAAGTCATGAATATTTATATAGAAAGATTTTGGAAATATCTAAAAAACAAGAAATTCCCAAAAGCGAAGTTTTAAAGCTTCTTGAGGAACTCGCAGTCGCTTTGTTTTACAGTTCAGGCAAAAATTTTGATGTTGAGAGAAATATATTTAAAGATTTTGGGGTGAACGCGGAAACCGTAACTCTTATTATCAATGCTTTGCAAAATAATAAAAAGCGTCCTCCTTCAAGATATAAGATACATCTTCCGACGCGTCCCGAATATTCATGGTCAAGAGAAGAAGACAACATTTCTTATTCTGAAGAACTTGTGGATTTATTGGTTAAATCTGCGGATATAATAGATACGGTAAGTTTTACGACATGGCTTGTTTCTTCTTCCGAAAAAGAAGGAAAAGAAACTGCATTGGCTGTAGTTGATAAAATGTTTGCCATAGCCGAAGATATTTCGGTAAATAAAGAAAAACGCATAGAAACGGCCGATATGATAGCAAATATAATGACGTACTGTTATTCTTATATGTCTGATTCGAGTGTACTAAGAATTAATTCGATATTTAATTCATTAGGAATGCCGGCTTATATTGTCCAGCCGGGCATTTACATAAGTCCGTTTAAATTGGAAGAATACGAAAAAAAGGAAGAAAAGAAAAGCCTAAGGCAGCGGGATTCAACTTCTCATAATGACAGATTTAACATTATATCACTGCTTTCACATCTTCCGGAAGGTATTGTTCCTCTGCAATCTATCAGACAAAAAAATCCGCTATATTTTTCTTCTAAAGGAAATACAGATGCTTCTGATAAGGATGTCGCAAAACTTATATCTGAATTCGAGAATTTTAAAGAAATTTTAAAATTTAACGCTCTGGCATTACAAAAAATGTCGACTATTAATGCTGACAGTTCAAAAAAAGATTTGTATGACGTGCTTCAAATAGTTGAGAAAATGATTGTCGGATTGGAAAAAATAAATCCTCATCATGGACGAGAATTGAGAGATGCTCTTACACGTATAAAAGAAACTATTGTCGTTAAAGAGAATATAACCTCTGATTTTATAAACAGTCAGTTGAAGCTGCGCAATTGGAATGAAAGGGAAATATACAAAATAGATAATATACATGTTCTCATAAACGCCGTACATCAGATCTCAATCAACGATTTTAAGCATAACATAAAGTCAAACGGTATTATATCGGATAAAATACGTGTTGTAAAAGCGTCGAGGCAGGATTATGCGATCGGCGGACATGATTTGTCAGATTTCGGAAAGATAAATAAAAATATAGCTGATTTGTTTATTAAGCTTGCCTCAAAAGAATTACACATAGATGATTTTATTTTTAAAGACGATATTCTTATATGGAGTACAAGATTATTTGCCCACAGTGTAGATATATTTTTTAATTTCGGCGAAACTGACAGAGGAATTGCAATACACTATCACGAAGGTGGAAGAAGTCTCCAGTATATGTTAAGAGTCGATTATTTTGCAGATGCTCTTAGAAAACTCGGTTTTAGAGTTGACGCCGATTTGAAGATAGATTCCCATCTTGCTGGAGCCTGTGGCTTAGAGGCGGTTTTAAATAAAGATTCGGGGTTAAACGATTCAAAGGATTTGGTATATATTGCGTATATGGCAATAATGCTTTTTAAGCATTCTACCAATCTTGATATTCAGCTCGAAGGAGTATACGACAAGCTTAATGAAGAGTCGTATAATATGGGAAAGAAAGAATTAATAAAAAAATTTATGTCTGACGAAATATGGTACGGCTACAATTATAATTCAAACGGCCGGACGGCTTTTGGATTTGACTATTTGTCTCCAGAATTAACTAATACTCCGGATAATCCAGGCTTTAAAGGTGTCAGAGAATATTTAAACAGGATTCTTGTTTATCTGAGACTTGATGAGATACCAGAATTAAAAGAATATTACATCAATCAAAATATACTGGATGAATATTTTAATAGACCTCTGGAAAGAGCTTATATACAGGGTAAAATAATTATAAACGAAAGAAACGAATTGATTCCAAATGAAAATTATAATGAATTCGAACCGTTTAAAAGCATTTTATTAACCAAAGAATTCATTCGAGGTGGAGATAATGATTCTGCTGAGCAATACGATATGCTTATGCAGGCAAGATTAATGAATTTAGCCGGCAAGATGAATTTTAATTACAAACAAACGGGATTGATAGGAAAGCTTGCAGTTGTAAATGGTTTCTATAAGGTTTCAGAAGGGTATCTGTCCTTGAAAGGATTGATGAGTCATCCTACTGGAAGAATGAAATATGCCGTTTCTGAAGTTATCAACTATGACGGAGAAAGAAAAAAACTTAACCATGCCGAGTTGGCTTCTTTTTTAGAAAAACATGGATATGGACCATTAGTTAGTGATGGCGAAAGCGAAGTAGTCGGTAGAAGAGAAAGGATAGGTTTTTCTCAGTCTATTATGGAGGAGAAAATTGTGCGTATTGAGAGTCCTGAAATTTTAGCTGTAGCAACGTCGATGGGAAATGGAACGTATGTATCTGGAGACATAACTTTTGAGAAAGAAAATGCCGAAAATAAAATACTTGTAGTGCCTTATACTACTCCAAATGATATAGAAGCAATAGAAAAAGTGAGAGCCGTCATAACTACCGGCGGTGGAGTTTTAAGCCATGCGGCGATTATCACCAGAGAATTCAGAAAGCCGTCCGTTACTTTAAATAAAGACGCTTTATTGTATAATGGAAAGCTTCACACGATTTACTACGAACTTTATGGAAAGCCATTGACTTTATCAAATGACGTAGAAGCGATAGAAGTAAAAGAAAGCCATGTGTCACTTTCTTCCGGAGACAAAGTGCTTGTAAATGGCGAAACAGGAAGCATTTTATTATTCAATGATGTTGACAATAAAATTTTGAATGAGATCCAAGAATATATTGACGAAAACAATGAGAAAGCTTTTAAAAAGTTTCTTTTAAAGTATGCGGATCATAAACATATAGGCCGTTTTGTAGAATATGTATATTTTCAGGTTATAGGAGATGTGAGACTCAATAATATAATGTTTACTCTAATTGATAGAGAAATGCCTAAAGTCATAAAAGATAAAGTAGGAGATCTCAACGCAACTTATGTACAGAAAAAACTAAATATGATTAGGGATTCTTTACTGAATTTAACACACTCTGGTGATACTGACATAAATATAGTTTATATAATGGTGGAAAACCTCGCAAATAAACTGAACTCAATAAAAACTACGGACAGCATAAAAGACATGTTCATATTGTCGATGAAATCTGAATTAAACCGGATGAGAAAGCAGATAAATAACAGATATCTTGAATATATGAAAGAAAAAATAAATTATGTTTCTGACTTTATTTCCAAAACCGATTTGTCCCCTCAGGATGTAAACGAAGCCGTTAAAATGCTTTCGCTTGCCAGTGTGTACAATTATTTTACTTTTCGCAGTGGACAAGATGAAGTACTTATTAAAACAGGATCGGAGCTGGCAAATCTTTTAAATGAAATGAGCAAAAAAGTTTCTTTTTATCAGAATGCCGAAAAAATATCTTTGGAAAATGAGGTACTTAATTTTGAACATATATTTGAAAAAGATGTGCATAAATTCGGTTCAAAAACCACGGAGCTTGCTTCTATTACCAGAGGATTGGAAAACGAAAAAGGGGTTTCCGTTCCCAAAGGCGTCGGAATAAGTAAAAACGTATTTGAAATATATTTTGAACTTGCGGATAGGAGCGAGCGATATAAAGAGCTTAAACGTTTATTTGAAAGTTCAATAATAAATAAAGATGACACTGCTGCAAAAACTGCCGCTATGTCGATTAAGTCATTGATAGACGAGATAAGAGTGGATAAAACGGCCTTGGAAAAAATAGACAAAGACATAAAAATGAAGATTGACGGTATGCTTGATAAAAATAAAAAGTATTCGGTGCGGACTTCTGGAATCGGAGAAGATGGAGAAAGTATGGCTTTTGCCGGAATGGGAGAAACAAACCTGAACGTTTCTTATGAATTTATATTTAAAAACGTGGAAGAGTGTTGGAAATCTTTTTATTCCGACAGAAGCATTAAATATATGATAGAAAACGCTGTGATTGTGAATCCTGCTGTTATTATTCAGGAAATGGCAGATGTAAAAAAAGCGGGCGTGGCTTTCAGCAGGGACAAATACGGCAATACTATTATAGAAATAGTTTACGGACTTGGAGAGGGACTTGTATCCGGAAGAATAACACCCGATAGTATAACAGTTGATAATAACAGCAGGGAAGTTATAGAATATTCCGTTGTAGATAAACATTATATGATAACTCCTCTGAAAAGCGGAGAAGGTACCGAATTGGCACAAGTTTCCAAAGGAGTTAAAGCCAGAGCTTTAAATGCGGGAGAAATAAAATTGCTCACTGATATAATTATGCGTCTTGAAAAAAGCGCGGGATATCCTGTAGATATAGAATTTGCTTTAGGAACCGACGGACAGCTTTATATTTTGCAAAGAAGAGCAATAACAGATTTCAAGACGTCCACAGTCGTAAATACGGATAAAGAAATAGCACTCATAAGCGCAAGCGGGAACTCAGAGCATTCTGTCTGTATTGGACATCCATCTTTAGAAGATATTTCCGTAGAGGTATATTATTCGAAAGTTTCAGAAAATACGCTTGTATTAAGCGTGGATGAAAAATATAAAGATCTTTGTAGAAATCAGGATTTCCTTTTAACTTTGTCGGAAAGGATAGGCAATGATCCGGTCATAAGAAAAAGAATAAATTCTTTGACGGGTTCCAAATGGGAAATAGCCGAAGGCATTTCTCCAGACATAGACCTTTCATATCACGATTTTTCGGATGAAGTCGCCACTGCGAAAAATAAACTTTTGGTTTTACCCATTAAAGATTTATTGTCTGCCGCATAGACAGATGCTTATTTCTTCGGCGCGTAAAATATTTTTGCGCGCTTTTTGCTATAATAAAACAAATACAAATTATATGAAAGAGGAAATATGAAACTTGGCATTGTCGGACTTCCCAATGTAGGTAAATCGACTTTATTTAATGCAATTACGAAAGCGGGCGCAGAAACGGCAAATTATCCATTCTGCACTATAGATCCGAATATAGGCGTTGTTGCTGTCCCCGATGAAAGATTGGACTTTCTCGAAAAACTTTACAAATCCAAAAAAAAAGTACCTGCGGCAGTCGAATTTGTGGATATTGCAGGTCTTGTGAAAGGCGCTTCAAAAGGGGAAGGATTGGGCAATCAGTTTTTGGCTCATATAAGAGAGACCGCAGCCATTGTGCATGTCGTAAGATGTTTTGAAAGTGGAGACATTACGCATGTCATGGGTGGAGTGGACCCTTTAAGGGATATTGACATTATTGATACCGAACTTATTCTTGCTGATATGGAAGCCGTAACAAAAAAACTCGAAAGACTTGAAAAAGGCATTAGGCTTAATGATAAAAAAATATTGGCTGAAAGAGAACTTGCCGTAAAAGTAAAAGCTCATCTCGAAGCGGGAAACCCTGCAAGAACTTTGGAACTTTCCGAGGATGAAAAAATAATTTTAAGAGATTTTTTTCTTATAACGCAAAAGCCTGTTTTGTATGCGTGTAATGTTTCTGAAAACGATCTTCCGCAAATGCGTAATCGTGGAGTTGAAAGTGTTGGAGAAAAAGCCGAAAAAGAACAGTCTCAGTCCATACCAATATGTGCAAAAATAGAAGCGGAACTCTCGGAGTTATCCGATAGTGATCAGAAAGCTTTTTTAAAAGATTTGGGGCTTGAAGAACCCGGACTCAAGCGTTTGGTAAAAGCAGGATATTTTCTTTTGGGGCTTACCACATTTTTGACAGCAGGTGAGGACGAAACACGTGCTTGGACTATAAAAAAAGGGTTTCTTGCGCCGCAGGCCGCCGGAGTCATACATACGGATTTTGAAAGAGGTTTTATCAGAGCTGAAGTTATGAGTTATGATGATTTATACAGACTTGGCAGCGAAAAAGCCGTAAAAGACGCCGGCCTTTTGAGAAGCGAAGGCAAAGATTATATTGTCAAAGACGGCGATATTATAGAATTTAGGTTTAACGTTACAAAATAAATTTATGCGGAGTAATTAAATGAAAAGTTTAGATGAAATAATTAAAAACCGCAAAAGTGTAAGAAAATATCTGAATAAACCCGTAGAAAAAGAAAAAATTATGCAAATGCTTGAAGCAGCACGACTTGCACCTTCAGCTTGCAATGCGCAGCCATGGAAATTTGTCGTCGTGGCAAATGCTGAGTTAAAAGAGGATATTTTTAATGAGGGATTAAACAATCTTATTGTTACGAACAAATGGGCGGATTCCGCTCCCGTAATAATAGTTGTGTGCAGCCAAACAAAATTTATCGTGCACAATGTCGCCGAAAAAATTCAGGATGTCAACTACCATCTTATAGATTTGGGGATAGCCTGTGAACATCTTGTATTGAAAGCCGAAGAACTTGGTTTGGGAACATGCTATATCGGATGGTTCAGAGGTAAAGAAATTAAGAAAATTTTAAATCTGCCATTTTCTTATAAAATCGAATGCCTGATTACTTTAGGCTATGGCGACGAACCCGTTCAAAAAGAAGCTGTCAGAAAATCTTTAGAAGAAATAGCGGAGTTTAAATAAAGAATGGAAATCATACCTGTAGAAACTCAGGAATTGATAGATATAACCGAAAAAATAGCTTACGAAATATGGCGTGAACATTATGCCTCGATTATTACCGATGAACAGATAGAGTATATGCTTGAAAATTTTCAGTCTGCCGAGGTTATTGCGAAACAAATATCGATGCAAAATTATAAATATTTTCTTATGAAAAGTCAGGAAGGTTCTTTTGAGGGATATTTTGCCATAGCTGCGGACAAAGAGCATATTTTTTTAAGTAAAATTTACGTACGCAAAAGCAGAAGAGGAAAAGGTTACGGGAAAAAAGCCGTTTTCTTTATAAAAGATTTTGCTGAGGAAAATAATTTTAAAAGCATCTTTCTTACCGTTAACAAAAATAATATAAATTCAATCGAAACCTATAAAAAAATCGGATTTTATATAGAGGAAGAAATAAAGCAGGATATAGGAAACGGTTTTTTTATGGACGATTATAAAATGCGGCTTGTGGTATAAAGGATCATCATTTGATTATGTGGATACTTTTCTGGGTTGTTGTCTCTGCGGCTTTGTTTGCGGATCTTGTAGTTTTAAACAGACATAGCGGAAACGTAAGCATGAAAGAAGCTGCCGTCATGGTATGCGCTTGGGTCGGGCTGGCTTTGTCTTTCGGTGTGGTTGTTTATTTTGCATTTACCCCGGAGAAAGCTTTAGAATATATTACAAGCTATATAATCGAATACTCACTTTCTGTGGATAATATGTTCGTGTTTCTTATGATTTTTTCTTATTTTTCCGTGCCAAAACATCATCAGCCGAAAGTTTTAATATACGGAATCATGGGTGCAGTTTTGCTGAGATTTTTATTTGTTTTTATAGGTGTGCAGCTTATAAATCTTTTCAGCTGGGTAATATATGTTTTTGGGACGATTCTAATCTTGACCTCGGTAAAAATGATTGTAAAAAAAGATGAAGACATTGATCCGTCAAAAAATATAGCGTATAAAATTTTGAAAAAAATATATCCTTTCAAAACAGATCACAGTACGAACAAATTTTTTTTAAAAGAAAACGGAGTTTTATACGCCACGCCTATGCTTGCTTCTGTGGCGGTAGTTGAGATGAGCGACATAATATTTGCCATAGATTCCATTCCGGCTGTTTTGTCAATATCGAGGGACACTTTTATAATATATACTTCAAATATTTTTGCAATTATAGGATTGAGATCTTTATATTTTTTGCTTTCAAATCTTGCCTCGCAGTTTAAATTTTTACAATATGGAGTTGCGGTCATATTGTTTTTTGTCGGTATTAAAATGGTAATTTCTCATTTTTGGCATATACCTACGCCTTTATCTCTTGCTGTAATTGTAATCATACTGGCCGCATCTATAATTATTTCAAAAATATTTGATAAAAGACCTTTATAAGTTTTGTTTTTTCCTGTTTATCCAGAGTATCATTATAAATTCCAAACTTGAAATTACAGATAGAATCCGTAGAGAATGTCTGTCTAAGAAAAAGGGTTTATCATTGTTGTGAAAAAGATGAGTTGAAATGGCAGTATACAGCGTTTTTTCCAAAAGATGCAAATATTGACAATATATCTGAAAATCAAAATCAGCAAATAGAGCATTAGCTTAACAGCAGAGCAAGAAAAAGTATTGGCTTCAAAACTCCTCATGAGGTTTTTAATTCTGCTGTATTACCAACTTGATTCCGACTGAAGCAAAAGAATTTTATGGGTAGCTAAAAAGGTTAAAGTTGGGAAAAGTTTGGCGATGACAACGATAAAAAGTATGACAGATTGAAATAGAGACATAAGAAGCAGGATGCGGCCAATCAAAGCCCCTCTTTTACAACTTTCCATAGTCTAAGCTACAATGGCTGCTATTTTGCCAAGCCTTCAAACAACTGTTGCTGCACAGTTGTCTGTCTCCCATATTGTCATATTATTTTTATAAATAGATTGGCATTCAATTTTTTATTTTTTCGTATCATCATTAACAGTCCATTCTAAAATTTCTTTCTTTGAAGTTTTCCATGGATGGTTGAAAGAACGTTTTTGTATATTGCAGTATTTGCAAAAAGGTATGGGTTTAGCCAAAAAGTCTAATATTTCATCGATTTTATTGACTTTATATATATCTATGCCGTCCCTTTCGCTTGAAGGAACATTGGTGTTGAAATATTTATTAAAATGTTCAATATTCGGCGCTATAGAACAAGTGTATATTTTTCCTTTTTTAAGCATGATACAATTGTTTGCATGAAAACAGTATGCAAAATTTTCGGCACAGTTTCCTTTGCCTTCTAAATCCAAAGGTATATGATATGATGTTTTTGTTTTCTCCACGGTGCATCCGTATGGAATGAAATTAACATGGTATTTGTCTGCGGTATTTTCTATTCTTTCTATATTTATATCAATAGGATATACTGTGTTTTCTATTTGTATATTGTTTTCTTTACATTCAATCCAAAATTTATCTGGTTGATGATTAAGTAAAATACCATTTGTCACCAGCACTATTGAAGTTTTTGGGAAATAGTTTCTTGTCATTTTAAAAAAATCAGATACATTCGGGTGTAAAAGTGGTTCCCCTCCCATAAGAGCTATTCTGTTTACTTTACTTTCAGTCAACTCTGAAATTCTTTTTATGTCTTTTTCAAAGTCTTCAATTTTTAAATATCCGCCTTCTGCCAACGGAGAAAAATGATCACAGCCCCAGCATTTGAGATTGCATTCATCAACTAAATGTACTAAAAAACTCTTCAGATATGGCAGTGGTATTATTTTATGTATGATATTTATTATTTCTTTTTTATATCTTTGTTCTTGTTCTGCCGACTTTGAGTTTATCCATTGCTTTTGCTCTTTACATTCATCTTTTATTAAATTTATTTGATTGTTAAAAAATGCCATAAGCTTTTCTTTCAATTCTAAGATTTCATTCTTTAATATATAGTTTTCATATTTAACATCTTTGCATTCCTTGGTTAATCTGACAATTTCTTTTTTACATCCATCGTCTGATACTTAAATTGTATTTTAATGCCTAAGATTCGAAAAATTTTTTTAGAATCTTTACTGTCAATTGAAAATATTTTTCTGATAAAGTTTCTTATTTTTTTCATTCTGCAAAAATTAATATAGCCTTTTATATCCTTATTAATTAAAAATATAAAATAAGGTTTATTGTAATTTTTTAAGAATTCATCTTTATATTTACACTTATGAAATTCTTCAATAAAACAGTTTACATAGGATTGTTGAGAATCGTTTGTGAATTCTTTTATTTTTATAATTTGATGGAAAGTGTCATCATAACGCCAGATTACTCTATTAAATGCTTCAAGATAGTTACTTATTGTTTTTGTATTTATTGAATTTATAAAATTCACAACAATTTTATTTGCTAAAACAATACTTTTAGCCCTTTTAACAGAAAAAATGCTGAGCTGATTTTCTACATTCCTTCTATAGTAGTAATATGTATCGACTACGGGAATAATTTTTTTTGCTGCAAAGGATGTTCGCGCTGTGAAAGGAATATCTTCAGCCCTCAAAATCGTTTTGTCAAAATAATCACCGTCGCCAAATACACTTTTTAACAAATCGCGTCTGTATATAGAATTCCAAACGATTACAGAATGTTCGTTTACGCCGAGATATTTATTTTCAAAAAATCTGCGTTTAAATAAAGGAACTATATATGCGTCAACATATCTATTGCCAAAACACTCTTTATATGGCGCACGTGCGATATCAGCGCTGGCGGCATTTGCGGCGCTATATAATGTCTCAAGAAAGTTCAAGTCAACCCAATCGTCTCCATCAATAAAACTGATATATTCTCCTGCTGCTTTTTTTAATCCGCTGTTTCTTGCCGAAGGAAGTCCGTAGTTTTGCGTGTTAATTATTTTAATACGGCTGTCTTTAGATGCATACTGCTCTAAAATCATAGGAGAATTATCGGTAGAACCATCATTGACGCATATAATTTCAATATCTTTTAGAGTTTGATTTGTTATGCTATCTAAACAATGTGCTAAATATTTTTCAATATTGTAAATTGGAATAATTACCGACACTTTGCATGCATGCATTGTTAACCCTTATACGCGTGATACTATTATTTTGCTTATTAAACTCTAATAAATATTCAAATTCTTCTTCGGAAACAATTAAACATTTTCCATTATTTTTTAGAACTCTGCATAATTCCATATAAAAGAAATCTTCATATTTTACTTCATTATTAATATCGACAAAAATAAAATCGTATGTATTTTCTGGTTTTGTAATATTGTAATCAAAACGTTGATAGAAATGATGATTTGAATATATTTTTTGTCTAACGTTGTATACTTGTCTTGTATCGGTGGTATAAATATCTATAATATTTTTGTTATGCTCGATTTCGCAAAGCCATTGAGACGGATTATCGGTAAGTAAAGCAATTCGATTACATAAAGAATTCAACAGATTAACTAAATTTTCTTTATTTCTAAATTGGAACTCATATCTCTTTGTTTCAAGAGAATTAATAAAAGACTTGACTCTGCTTGCTACATTTTTAGGCTTTATAGAATACATACAAACAGGTTCATTGAAGCCGCGCGGGCATCTTTGCTGCCAGTGTTTTAACAGATGCGAACATGCATTTCTACAAGCGGTTGATTCAATATTGATATTCTCACAATATCCAAAAATATCGGAAGAAGTAGGTCCAAACATAATGCATGATTTGCCGCCTAAAGCATTTTTTAAGTGTACCAGCCCTCCTTCAGAATCAATATGCAATAAAGAATATTTCAATAAAACATTAAGTTCATCAAAAGAAGTTTTTGAAAGCAAGTTAATATCTACCCCTTCAATTAAACCGTAATCGTTATTTGCTCCAAGCTGCACAAGTTTTATATCGGGATATTTTTTCTTTAGTGATTTAGCCAATTTATTATAATATTCAAGTGGCCACATTTTTATATGTCCGTTTTCAAATATGCTATCGACTGCGCGTGATAGGGTTATATATTGTTTTAATTTATATTTTTCTAATACTGCAAAGGCGTCTAAATCCCATGAAATATAAGGTTTGGTATTTGTATCGTAAGAGAAAATATCATGTATATCGAAATGCCCTCTTCTGTTTTTCCCAAATAAGGCGGCAAAATTTGCAATAATAGAATAATTCATATTAGAGAGAGATTTTACTATTTTTACGGTTTCATCAATATACCCAGCCAAAAGAGGTGCTTTGGCTTTTATTTTAGTGTTATTATATTTTTTGACTATATAAAGTCTGTCATTAAGCAAAACTAAGTCATATTTTTTATAATTTGGTTTCTGGATATAAGGTGCTGTCATATCAAAAAGTGGATTTCTAGCAAATGCTGCATAACTGCGTGTAAAATAATCAATAGTTATATTTGGAATTTGTTTTTTTACTTCGCTCCAAAAAGCCGTTTCCATTAAACAGTCGCCGAATCCCTGATTATTTAAAATGGCAATCCTTATTGTGGAATCAAACTGCATTTTTTTAAAAAACTTAAACTGAATACCAAATAGGGTGAATACAATATGATAATCGGAATTCGACTTGACCGATAAAATCGTTTCAAAAAAAACATTAATAATGAATCGTCTGAACTTTCTATAAAAAACTGTATTGACATACTTACGATCAATTATTAATCGTATTTTAATCAGTTTGAAAAAAAATTGCCATATGCGTATGCTGGACAATTTAGGAATAAATTCTTTTACAAATCTGTCAAATGTGAGATAGTGCAGTTTCCATAAATCGTGTTGCTTTGAGGTTTGTAGATTATAAGTCAGTCCTTCCAAAAGATGCAAAATTTTTTCATTCGTCCATTCTATACTCTTATATCCGTTTCTATATCTGTAAACCACGTCTTTGATTGCATAAAACTCTTTAGCTTTTATCATTGTGTTTATAAAAAAAGGAGGGTCTTGAAAACGTTTTAAATCAGGGAAAAAAATATTATTTCTAATAAGAAAATCTCTATTATAAATAAACCTGTGATATCCGTAATCAAATTGATAATCGGAATATTGTATTTTTTCATTTTTTGTAAAAGTGTATTTAACGTAATTATTATGATAGACGTAATTTATATTGCCGTGTTTATCTATAGTACTGAAAGAACCTCCGCAGATTTGTACGTCATTTTTAACGGCATTATCATATAGTTTTTCCAAGATTGTATTCTCGGGATAGAAATCATCGGGGTCCATAAAAATGACAAATTCTCCTACGGACATTTTTATTCCGTTATTTCGCGCAGCTCCCGCGCCTTTGTTTTTCTGTGTAAATAATTTTATTCTTTTATCTTTTTCGGCATATATTTTTATTAAAACGAGTGTGTTGTCCATTGAGCCGTCGTCAATACAAATGATTTCTATATCCTTCAAAGATTGTCTTAAAATGCTGTCAAGACATTCGGATAAATATTCTTCCATATTATATATGGGAATTATAACGGAAACTTTTATCATATTCCATTTTCCTTTCTTGGTATAGTTTAAAAATCTATTATTGTTAAAACCTTAATACTCAAAAATTCTTAATAGTGTCCATAATATTTTTTCCTAAGATTTTTGGCTCTTTATAAGTTCGGCTGTCAAATCGAGCGTTTTGTTTATCACTTTTGTAATTTTCTCAATATAGCACCGAAGGTCTTGTCCAAGCTTTGCCTTTGATTCTATTTCTTCTGACAATTCCTTCAAGGCGGAAAACCCTAAACTTGCCGCAATTCCTTTTATGGTATGAGCGCTAAAAGCTGCCGTTTTAAAATCTTTGTTGTTTATATTATCTATTAACATATCAAGCAGCTTTTTTCCTTCAAAACTACCTAAAAGCTGCAAGTAAAGCTCTTTATCATTCATAACCCTTTCAAGACCTTCTTTAAAGTTTATATAAGGAAACAAAGACAAGTAGTCCAGCTCATTGCAGTGTGGTGCTTTATCGTTGCTTTCCGGCATATATTTTCTGAACGTAACAAACATGCTGTCCATATCAATAGGTTTTCCGATATGGCTGTTCATTCCCGCGTTGAGACATTCTTGTATGTCTTCGTTAAAAATGTTTGCCGTTAAAGCTATTATAGGAATATTTTTTGCTTTTCCAAAATCTAAAGAACGGATTTTTCTGGTGGCTTCCAAGCCGTCCATTTTCGGCATTTGCACATCCATAAGAATTAATCCGTATCTGTCGGGATTTTCTTTGAACATATTTACGGCTTCTATTCCATTAACGGCAAAATCAATTCTTACTTTTGTGTTCTGTAAAAAAGCTTTAATTATTTCCCTGTTAATTTCCGTATCCTCGGCCACAAGAATATATTTTCCTTCATAATCGGGTTTTTTGTTAGACTTTCCGTCTGCTGCCGTATTTTTTGTATTTAACATCGGTGCTCCAAAAAATTTTATTAAATGGAAAGAAGCAAAGGTTTCTCTTAGGACTTATCTACTCGGCGCTTCTTATGTTAGCGTTATTATATATAATTTCAAAAATAATCTTTTTATGATACATTGATTTTTACAACCACACAAACCGTTTGCATATATTTTTATTGTATATAAATCTAAAAGATTAGTCCAAGTTTTTGCAAAGGTAGTTGCGTTTTCAAAGCCTGATGGGCATTTTAAGCTGTTATGTCTGTAAATGTGCTTTTATTTTATCTATTATATAAAATAGTCTATATTTTTGTAAATGATGATATTACTGTTAAGTTAATAACTTATGATGGCGGAAAACACAGGGCATATTGAAATAAACCGCTCTCAAAACCGTTCCTTTCTGTTGCTCAAAAATGCTTTTGCACTAAACAAACCTAACTTTAAATACCCTAATTCTTTGTAGCAGCAGGCAAACTTTTTGCCTGCAAAAAAAATGCTTGACAATAATTAAAAAAATAGTCGAATTTACCTCAGGCGGCAGCGGAGTAAAAGGCGAGGTCTGCAAGATTTTGCAGGCCTTTGGTTTGCCTGCGATAACAAATATACCTTATTAGTATTGCAGTGATATTTTTGCTCAATGCAAGCGGCTCATCGGCAAAACATATTGGCGCGCTTGCGCCGTTTTTTTAAATTGTTTTACATCGCTGAAATCTACATAACCCCGCCTGCGCTTATGTATTGAGCTTTTCACTGATATCAATAGGCTTGTCCACATAATGCTGCAATCAAATAAAAGAGAAGAAATATTGATGATGGAAGTTAAACTAACAGCAGGTTTTTACAAGAAAAACAAACCGCGCAAGCGCAATCTAAACTGCCGTCATGCTCCAGCCTAGATTTTCTTGTTGAATTTTATAAAGTCTTGCAAAAAGTCCGCCTTTTTCAAGCAGAGTTTTTGCATCGCCTTCTTCTATAAGACGCCCATTGTCAATAACCGCTATTTTGTCAACGCCAAGCACAGTGCGCAGCCTGTGAGCTATGATTATAACCGTTTTGTTTTTTACAAGTTCTGAAACGGCTTCTTGTATTTCCGCTTCGTTTTCAGGGTCAAGGGACGCGGTCGCTTCGTCTAAGAGTAAAATCGGAGCGTTTTTTAAAAAAGCGCGGGCAATGGAAATGCGCTGCCTTTCGCCTCCAGATAATGTCGAGCCGTTTTCGCCGATAAGAGTATCATATCGTTTTGGCAGTTTATCTATAAAAGTTTGGCAGCGCGCTGCTTTTGCCGCGGCAAATGTTTCTTCATCGGTCGCGCCTTCTTTTCCTATGCGGATATTGTTTATAATCGTATCGTTAAACAAAACTACGTCTTGAAATACAAAACTTATATGGCGCATTAGTGCTTCAGGTTCAACGTTTCTTATATCTATGCCGCCGATGCGAATTTCTCCTTCTCTTGCGTCCCAGAAACGGGCAATTAAACGCGACAATGTGCTTTTTCCGCTGCCCGAAGGTCCGACAAAAGCGGTAATGCCGCCCTGCTTTATCGAAAGATTTAAATTTTTTATAACGTCTTTGTCGCCGTAGGCAAAACTTACGTTGTTTAGCTCTATATTGAAATTTTCAAACTTACAGTTTGTTTCTCCCGTCATAATTGGTTCGTGTCTTACCTGCTGCATACGTTTAGTAGAGATTAAAAAATAAAAAAATTCCGGAAGCAGCGTAAGAATGACAATCAGCGGGGAATAAATTTTTGCGCTGATAATGATAAAGATAAGAAAAGCTATAACGCTAAGATTTCCCTGCGTTAAAAGAAATACTCCGACAAGAACGACAAGCCCGATGCCAGTTTGCAAAATCATTGACGCAAGAACGATAAAAGCGCCTGCGATGCCTTCAAATTTTATCGCTTCATTTTTCATATTTTTGAGCGCTTCGTTGAGCGCAAAGGATTTTTCTCCATAAAGCCCAAACGCCTTGACAGCTTTAATGCCTTCAAAATATTCCTGTATATGCCCAGACGCCGCAAGTTTAATGCCGACTATGCGTTCCCCAAAAAATTCCTGTATTTTCCTGCTTCCAATTACAATAAAAAACGAAATCGGCAAAGCGGCAAACAAAGCTAAAGCCATACGCCAATCGTAAAAAGCTAAAAGCGCGCAGATTATTATATCAGAAACGATAGTCCCGCAAAGTATCGGCGCAACATGGCTCATCACGTGTTCTATTACCGCACAGTCTGCCATAATATTTGTAGTCAGCTGTGCAATGTCTTTTCTATTAAAAAAACTCAAAGGCAGCCGCCTAATGCGTTCGGCTGTTTCAATTCTTATTTTTTCCGCTTCGGCGTATGCGACCGTATATGTTTTGCCATACTCACTGCGATATGCAAGACAATATAAAACCGCGCCAAACAGCCCAAACCCAAACAGCAGCCAAAGCCTTGTTTTGTCTAAAGACGCCGCGCCGTCTAAAAATGGATTGAGCAGCGTTATTATCGTTTGAATAATTACTACAAAAGGTATTGTCAGCGAAAGGTTTGAAAGAGCGTTTGATTTTACTGCCCGCTTAAAATCCTTATAACCTTCGTCAGAAAGTCCAAGCTCGTTTTTAATATTAAGCATTTGCTTCTCCTCCATTTTTATTTGTCTTTTGATCTCGATAAATTTTTAAACATTTATTTTCCAGTTCATTGCGCGGTTGTATCGTTTCCACATACGGGCGTAGCAGCCGTCGAAATTTACCAATTGTTCGTGTTTGCCTTCCTGTAGGATGCGCCCATTTTCTATAACTAATATTTTATCTGCGTTTCGCACTGTGGAAAGACGATGCGCAATAATGATTACGGTTTTATTTTTCATTAAATTATCAAAAGCTTTATGTATATTTTGTTCATTTTCAGGGTCGGCAAACGCAGTCGCTTCATCAAGAACTATTATGGGAGCATTTTTTAAAATGGTTCTTGCAATGGCAATGCGCTGATGCTGTCCGCCTGAAAGATGAATATTGTTTGCACCTATAACCGTGTCATAGCCTTGAGGCAGCTTTTGCACAAATTCATCGCACATTGCCGCTTTTGCAGCTTCTATCGCTTTATCGCGGGAAGCGTTTTTATCGCCTATTAAAATATTGTCCAAAACGCTTTGCTTAAACAGAAAGACGTCTTGAAACACGAAACTTACTATAGACATTAAGTAATCGCTTGACATATCTGCAATATTTACATTTCCTATTTTTACAGTTCCGCTTGAAACTTCGTAAAAACGAGCTATAAGATGAGCTATGGTAGACTTTCCGCTGCCCGAAGGTCCGACAAGAGCGGTTATTTCGCCTTGATTTGCTGTAAAACTTATATTTTCTATGGCTGGGGTTTGACAATCGCCGCTGTAAGAAAAACTGACATTCTCAAAAGACAGTCCGTATTGCAAAACGGTTTTAGGGGAAATTGTCTCAATCAAAGGCGCAATGTCAAAAATTTTGTCCATGCGTTCAATGCCGTTAAGTATAATTTTGCCGTTTTGCGAAACATAAAGCAGTTTTAAAAAAGGCGTCGGAAGAGAAACGGAAAAAATAAGATAAAATACTGCGGCAAACGCAAATTCCCAATAATTTGAAACGCCGCCCGAAATTAAAATGATAGCGGGAATTAAAAACAGATAGACGTTATTGACTACAACCATAAAAAGTTCCATATATATTTCGTATTCTTTAGTATAGCCGATGCAAAAATCGCCGTAAGCTTTAATCATTGCGTAAAATTTGCGAAAACTGTATATGGTTTGGTTAAAGGCTTTAACTACGGAAATACCGCGCACATATTCCACTGCCGCACTGTTCATATCTTCAAGAGAACTTTGATATTTACTCACAAATATTTGCGCTCGTTTATTGCCAAACGCCGTCGCTTGAATCCCATAAATAAATAAAATGGGTATAAAACTTGCAATCCCCAGCCGCCAATCAAAAGAAAACAGGATAATGAGCGTGATAATGGGCATAGCAAAAGAACCTGCGATATCCGGAAGCTGATGCGCTATAAATCCTTCAAGTTTTTCAATATTTTCATCTACAATTTTTCTCAGTTTGCCCGTAGAATTTCGCGTGTGAAAACCTAATGGCAATAAACCAATATGGCAAATGAATTCAAGTTTAAGATGATAAATAGTATTAAACGCCGCCAAATGAGAAAACATTAGGGCGATAAAATTAAGAAAAATTGCCGACGCAGCTCCACCAAAAGCAATCCACCCCAATTTTATCATATACGATGTATTTAGGCTGTCAAAATCAGATAAATGCGCTGCTATTTCGTGTATAAGATAATAAACGGCAATAAACGGCGTAAAAGAAACGGCAACGCTTATCACAGAAAGCGCGCAAGAGGCAATGACCAAAACTTTATTGCGCAATGCCAGCTCCCAAAGCCGCGCCATGCCTGTTTTGCGCTGTGTGAAGTTTGTATTTTCTTTTTGATTTTTCATAATAAACTCTGTTTTTTCATAGATGCTTTAAGATTAAAAAGCAGCGGCAAAGTTGATAATTATTATTTGTTATATTTGTATAAATATGTTATATTAATCTAAATATTGTGTCAAGATGATATTTTTATGGCTGTGTTAAAAGTTAATACCGTAATGATTAGATATGTTAAATATTTTGGGTTTGATAAATTTAATAATTAAAAATATCGTACAATATATATGGATATTCTTAAAAATGCAAAGGATATATAATAATCATGCGTAAATTGCAAGGCGTATCCGATACATTATTTATTCCCTTGGCGGCGCGCATATTTGTGTCAAAAAAATTCCCTGAATATTTTTTTGATGAAAAAGCCTTATTGCTGGAAAAATATATTCCAGACGATACCATACAAAAAAAGTCGTCTGAATATTCGCTTATGGCTTCTGTTGCCAGATACTATAATCTTGACTCAATGGTAAGGGCATTTATCAAAGAAAATGGTAAAAGCAATATCGTCTATCTTGGTGCTGGATTTGAAACGGCATATTATCGTTTAAATGAACAAACTGCAATTTTTTATGAAATTGATCTTCCCGACGTAATTTCTGCAAGACGTATGATATTAGGAGAACAAACAAATGAACTGTTAATTGCCTGTAATATATTTGACATGGAATGGACAAAACAAATCGATAAATCAATTTCAACGCTGCTTGTCGTTTCCGGTGTTTTCCAATATTTCAAAGAGAATGAGGTTATCCAATTTATTAATGATGTAAAAAAGAATTTTTCAAATGTTGAATTAATATTTGATGCAGCTAATGCAACAGGTATTAAATACGCAAATAAGTATGTAAAAAAGACTGGAAATACTGATGCGCTTATGTATTTTTACATTGATGACAGTATAGAATTTTCAAAAAAAATCGAAACAAAATTGATAGAGGAACGTGTTTTTTTTACTGATGCAAGGAAAATTCTGGCAAAGAAACTGGGATTATATACCCGAATCGCAATGAAGATCGTTGATGATAAAAAAAGGGCTGTTTTATTACACCTTAGAATAAATTAACTTAAAAGCAGTAACAGCTGCGCATTTCTTTATCCTGTCCGCCAAACCGCCGCATACAGACAAAGAATTTGACAAACTGAAAAAAAAGATTTATATTAATCTAAGTTTTTTATAGAAACGTAATAAATACCTGTTTCTAAATTGCAAAGAAATAATAATTAAGGAGTTATGACAGTGTGTAAATTTTTTAAGGTTTTTATAATGTTTACGCTTTTATTTTCTTTTGTTTGCCCTGCAGTTTTTGGAGCGCATAAGACATGGAATGACGTTGTTGACGAAATGGAAAGTGTCGCTAAAGAATCATACAGCAAATATGCCGCAGGAGATAAAAAAGCTGCAAAAGATGCAGTAGATAAAGCATATTTTGGCTATTATGAAAAACTCGGTTTTGAAAAAACCGTTATGGCATACATTTCCGGATCGCGCGCTGCACAAGTCGAATATCAGTTCAGTTTTATAAAAAAAGCCATCAATGCCGGTAAACCAAATAAAGAAGTAAAAGAATCTTTAGATAAATTGGTTACTTTTTTAAGGGAAGACGCAAACAAGCTTGACGGGAAAAAAGAAAGTGCTTTAAGCATTTTTCTTGCTTCGCTTTTGATTATAACAAGAGAAGGTTTTGAAGCCATTATTATTGTAGGCGCGATTATAGCTTATCTGCGCAAAAGTGGAAATAGAGATAAAACGCGTTCGGTTTACGCAGGTGCACTTATTGCTCTTGCAGCAAGTGTCGTTATGGCATTTATTTTAAATCGTATTTCCGGGCTTAGCGGTGCAAACCAAGAAATTATAGAAGGTTTTACAATGTTGCTTGCCGTAGTAGTCTTATTTTATGTCAGCAATTGGATGGTATCAAAGTCTGGAGCACGGCAATGGGGAAGCTATATTGAAAAAAAAATTCAAGGCTCTATCACCAAAGGTGGTTTGTTTTCTCTTGCTTTTGCGGCTTTTCTTGCTGTGTTTCGCGAAGGAGCTGAAACGATTTTGTTTTATCAGGCGCTTCTTGCAAATACCGAAACTTATTTTAATATGTTGTGGTTAGGGCTTGGCATAGGCTGTATTGCACTTGTGTTCATTTATATATTAATAAATGTTTTGAGCATTAAGTTGCCTCTCAAACCATTTTTTCTTGGAACAAGCATTTTGTTGTTTATAATGTCAATTTCTTTTACTGGATCGGGAATTAAAGAATTACAGGAAGGAAATGTCATCAGTGTTACACCGATACATTTTATAGGGTCAGTGGACATACTAGGAATTTATCCTACGTTTGAAACGCTCATCCCTCAAGTTTTTCTTTTAATACTTGCGATTATATTGTTTGCAGTGCATATACGTAAAATGAAAAGACAAAATATGGCACAATAAACAATAAAAATAAATAGCGCGATCTTAAAAAAGATCCGAAAATAAAAGGAGGAGTTTGTTTTATGAACAGAAAGACAGCAGTATTTTTCGTTATGATGTTATGTCTGTTGTTTGTCGGAACATTTGCAGCATGTTCCAAAGGAAGTGATAGTTCTTCTACTAAAGCCGCTCCGGCAGCTAAAGCCGAAGCGCCCGGAGAAACCGCAGGGTTTGAAGAGTTTCCATTAGGTGATGATATTGAACTTGGACCTCTCAATGTCGCAGGCGTTTACTTCCAGCCTGTAGATATGGAGCCGGCGGGCAATAGTCTTCCTGCCTCTCAAGCCGATGTTCACCTTGAAGCTGACATATCGGCGTTGGAAGGAAACACTCTCGGCTATGGTGCAGGCGATTTCGTTCCAAATCTCACAGTCAGATACGAAATTGAAGACAGCGCAGGTAAAGTTAGCAAAGGCAGTTTTATGCCAATGAGTGCAAGCGACGGTCCGCATTACGGAGCTAATGTGAAAATCGGCAAAGCAGGCACGTATAAAATACGTTTCATTATTGAAAATCCTGAATCTCAAGGTTACTTGCTTCATGTCGATAAGGCTACGGGCGTTGAAGGCAGATTCTGGAAAGAACCTCTTGTTGCGGAATGGACATTTGATTGGATTCCGAGAACTTGGTAAATTAAAAAGGTATTTCGGATTTGTTAATAAAAATAGTATTGAGAATTCCGCCTTTATGGCGGGGTTCTCAATATTAAAAATGTGTCAGCAAATGATTTTCAATTATTCTTAAACCATAAAATCCGACGTATTTTTATAAGGAATAATTTAGATAATTTGCCCAAATTACATGGCAAATTTTCTATGTTTTTATTCTACGATGATTAAATCTTTTATATACATAATACAAATTCTTTTATCGCCGGCATTATTTACTGCGCTGATATATGCGGTCTTACATACATCGCAAACTTGTGAGTCCTCGCGCAAAAAGTATTATGCCTGTGCCTGTTTTACGGGCGTATTTTGCGCTTTTATATTTGCGATGATACAGCGCAACACTGCTGGACTTAACAGAGAATATTTTAATATCGCAGTTTTAAGCGCGAACATTTTAAGCATAGTTTGCTTTATTGCGTTTCTATGGGGATTTTTAAAAAAGAAGTCTCCAAAATTTTACGAAACAGCATACAATTTTTCTTATGCGGTTTTAACGGCGTCCATATTCTTATACGTTTTCCCCGACGTTTTTTTATACCCTTTCAGTTTCGTTATGACCGGCGAAAGCGTCGTAAGCACAGATTTTCTTTTTAAGTTTGCAGGATATTGCGGCGGCGGTCTTATAATTTTTTTAACGGCTTTAGCTTTGTTTAAAGCTTTTTCATCTTTATCGTCCAAATCCGCCTGGATTTTATTTACAGCTCTTTTCGCGTTGGCAATAGCTCAAAGTTCAGTTTCTCTTTTGCAGTTTTTGCTTGCGCGCCGCATTATCTCGGTTTCAAGACATCTTTTTCATATGCTGCTTCCCGTTATAAATAATCAAATATTTTTTCTCTACGCTATTTTGACAATAACCGTTCCCGTAGGTTTTTTTCTGTTTAAAAAAGGTTTGGTTCTTAGAGGTCAATATTCGAACCCCGCCCAGCTTAGAAAAATGAAAGTTAAAGCACGCGGTCATAAATACTGGAGTGCTGTTTTGATAATAGGATACGTTTTGTCGGTATTAAGTCTTACAGCTTTAAAAGCTTACGACGAGCGGGCTGTAGAGCTTTCCCCCGCCGAACCTATGACAATAAGCGAAGATACCGTTATTATTCCAATACAAAATATAGATGATGGACATTTACATCGTTTTGCATATTACACACAAGAGGGGATAGAAGTGCGTTTTATAGTTATAAAGAAAAACGATATAGCTTATGGAGTAGGACTTGACGCCTGCGATATATGCGGCGAAACGGGATATTATGAACGCGACAACGAAGTTATATGCAAACTCTGCGATGTGGTAATGAACAAGTCCACAATAGGGTTTAAAGGCGGATGTAATCCCGTACCTCTTGCGTATGCGCGGCGCGGGTCAAATATGATAATACAAATATCAGATTTGGAAAAAGAAAAAGGAAGGTTTAGATAATGTTTTTTAGAATGGTCAAAGGAGCGCTTTTTCGTCAAAAAGGGAAAATGCTGATGATAGCGTTTACTGTAGCTTTGGGCGTTTCTCTTGCTGTGGCTATGCTCAATGTGATGTTTGACGCCGGTGATAAAGTCAACAGAGAACTTAAAACTTATGGAGCAAACATAAACGTCATTCCAAAAGGCGCTTCGCTTTTGAACGATATTTATGGGCTTGGTGAAGGTTCGGGCGTTTCGGATAAATACCTCAACGAGATCGAACTCGGAAATATAAAAACTATTTTTTGGGCGTTTAACATAGTAGATTTTACTCCTTACCTTGAAATGTCTGCAAAATTAAAAGGCGGCAGGCAGGTAAAAATTTCTGGCACGTGGTTTTCTCATCATTTGGAACTGCCTACGGGTGAAGCTCTTGATACAGGTATGACAGCGATGAAAAAATGGTGGAAGATTCAAGGTGACTGGCTTTCGGACGATGATGAAAATTATCTTATGATAGAAGCGGATACCGCTCAAAAAAATAATATAGAGCTTGGCGGCAGCGTTGAAATATTTTACGGTGGAAAAATTTATAATTTTGTAGTCAAAGGAATATTTGATTCAGGGAGCGATGAAGACGCTCAGATATATCTGCCGCTTAAAAAAGCTCAAGAAATTACCGGAAAAACAGGGCTTGTAAGCCGCGTTGAAGTAAGCGCATTAACTACGCCTGACAATGAACTTTCCAAAAGAGCGGCACAAAACCCCAATAGCCTTTCAATAAAAGAGTGGGAAACGTGGTACTGCACGGCTTACGTAAGCGCTATATGTTACCAGATAGACGAAGTAATAACTGACAGCGTTTCAAAACCCATAAGGCGGGTGGCGCAGTCAGAAGGAGCGATACTTGAAAAAACAGAACTGCTTATGCTTCTTATCACAATATTAAGTCTTGCGGGCGCGGTGCTTGGAATTTCAAATCTCGTAACGGCAAGTGTTATGGAACGCAGCGCGGAGATAGGTTTGCTTAAAGCCATAGGCGCATACGACGTCCACGTTTCGCTGCTTGTCATCACAGAAATAGCGATTGCTGGAATGATAGGAGCGTTTGCGGGCTATTTTGTGGGGATAGGTTTTGCACAAATTATAGGTCATTCAGTTTTTGGTTCAGCAATTAATATTAAGCCTGCGGTTATACCGCTGGTTGTTTTTCTTGTATTTGCGGTAATTGCCGCAGGGAGTTTTCCCGCTGTTAGATTTTTACTTGCGCTGCGGCCTGCCGAAGTTTTGCACGGAAGGTGACTTTGCCGCCGTTTTAATAACACATAAGATGAGAAATAAAAAATATGCTTTTTATTTGAAGCGGCTGCGTCGTTTGCTTCATTAGCAAGACCAAAAAGGTAAAAAATGAAAAAATACGCTTTTTATTTAAAAATGATAACAAGTTCGCTGATACGCCGCCGTTCAAGGATGTTTACGGCATTGCTTGCAGTATCGCTTGGTGCGGCAGTTCTTTCCGGGCTTGTTACTATATATTACGACATACCGCGGCAGATGGGGCAGGAATTCCGCTCATACGGTGCAAACCTCGTCTTTATAGCCTCTGGTGAAAAATCTTATTTTTACGGCGACGCATTAAAAAAAGCCGTTTCATATCTGCCAGTAAAAGACATAGTAGGCATTGCGCCTTACCGCTATAAGACAATAAAAATAAATGAACAGCCTTTTATGGCGGCAGGTACCGATTTAAATCAGGCAAAAAAAACAAGCCCTTACTGGTATGTTTCAGGCAAATGGCCGCAAAAAAATGGAGAGACTCTTATCGGGCAGGAAGTAGCGGATTTGATACGTCTTAAAATCGGAAGCACTTTTTCCATAGTTGGAACTGCTGCAGACAATAAACCGTTTAAACGCGATTTTACGGTGTCTGCCATAGTGCAGACTGGAGGCAGCGAAGAGGCTTTTATTTTTATGTCTCTCAAAGATTTTGAAGATATGGCGGGTGGACAAAATGCTTTGGACATAGCTGAATGCAGCGTTTCTGTTTCATTGGAAGAACTTGATGCAATAATAAAAACCGTAAACGAAAATGTAGAAGATATAACGGCACGACCTGTAAAACGCATAAGCGAATCCGAAGGAGCGGTGCTCACAAAATTACAGGCTCTTATTTATCTTGTTACGGCAATTATTTTAATTTTGACGATGATATGCGTAGCCACGACTATGATGGCCGTAGTTGCAGAGCGGCGCAAAGAAATAGGTCTCAAAAAAGCGCTCGGAGCTACAAATAGAATTATAGCAGTCGAGTTTTTAGGCGAAGACGTATTTTTGGGAGTTTTCGGAGGATTTTTAGGCGCGGTTGCGGGTTTTATCTTTGCGCAGGCGGTAAGTGTCAACGTATTTGCACGCTCTATAACATTTCAGCCGCTTCTTGTCCCTGTCACAATATTGGCTTCAATAATAATAACCGCTATAGCCTGTTTTATACCGGTGAGAAGCGCCTCCGAAGTTGACCCAGCTGTCGTTCTGAGGGGAGAATAGTGACGCAGTTTTGCGCTAGCGCGACTAAACGGCATTTGTCTTTTTTCGCAGCCTGCGGCATCCAAACCGCAATCTCGACGTTGCCGCCAATAAAAGAGGTGGCAACAAAGCTGACGGAGTATTTGTCGTTGCCATTATTGTAGTTTTACAGATATCAAAGGAGAAAAAATAATGAATTTGCTTGAGCTTAAAGATATTTCAAAAATATACGGCGATGTAAAAGCGTTGCAAAATATAAATTTGTCCGTAGCTTGCGGCGAGTGGCTTGCGATTATGGGTCCTTCGGGTTCGGGCAAAACTACGATGATGAACATTATAGGCTGTATGGACAAGCCGACGCATGGAAGCGTTATTTTGGATGATATCGATATTTCAAAAGAAACTGCCAAAACCCTTACTGCTGTGCGCCGCGATAAAATAGGACTTATTTTCCAGCAGTTTCATCTTATCAATTATCTTACTGCTTTAGAAAACGTTATGACTGCCCAATATTATCACAGTATGCAAGATGAAAAAGAAGCGCTTGAAGCTCTTGCGCGCGTGGGTCTTGCCAACAGAGCAAAACATTTGCCAAGCCAGCTTTCTGGCGGCGAGCAGCAGAGGGTGTGTATAGCGCGCGCTCTTATAAATTATCCAAAGCTTATACTTGCTGACGAGCCTACGGGAAATTTAGATGAAACTAATGAAAAAATAGTTTTGGATATTTTTAAAACTCTTCACAAGGAAGGAAGCACAATAATAGTGGTGACGCATGACCCAGAGGTGGCCGAAAACGCTCAAAGAACTGTTATGCTTGAACACGGAAAAATTTCAAAAATAAATATCAATCAAAAATGAACGGAGGAAATAAAATATGATAAAAAAACGCGCCGCTGCATACGCTTTTGCAATATTGTTTTTTTTGTCTGTATCCAAAACTGTTTTCGGAGCTTCGGCTTACAAATATGCCGACGGCATATATAAAGGTCTAAGCGGAAAAGACGACAGAGGAGCTTATGGAGAAGTTTCAATAACTTTTAATAAAGGCAAAATTTCAGATTGTATCTTTGTGACATATCAAAAAGACGGCAAAATAAAAAACGAAGATTACGGCAAAGTAAACGGAGAAATATCTAACCGCGAATATTACGATAAAGCACAGCTTGCCGTTGACGCTATGGAACAATACGCACAGCAGCTTGTGGAAGTTCAAAAATTATCTAAAGTAGATGTCATAGCGGGTGCGACTGTAGCCCATGAACAGTTTTTAGATGCCGTAGAAGACGCCTTCAGACAAGCAAAAAAAGCAAAATGAACGTTCCAAGCAATACAGCGCAAAACCATACGAAAATATTTTTTGCTATGGGCACGGCGGTGAGTTTGACAATTTACACAGACGCTCCCGACGAACAGATTTTAGATGAATCCGAAAACATAGTAAAACATTTGGAATCACTTTTTAGCACAATGAGACAAGACAGCGATATTTCGCGCATAAATATTGCCGCGGGGCTTTGGTGTACAGTTCATACGGATACTGATGAAATACTTCAAAAAGCCATTTATTTCGCACAAAAGACGGACGGCGCATACGAACCCGCAATTTTTTCTCTGGTGCGGTTATGGGATATAAAATCCAAAATAGGAAAAAAAGAAACACTTACGATTCCCAATGAAAAATCCATACGCGAAGTTCTTTGTAAATGTGATTGGCACAATATTGAGACGGACGGCAATAAACGCTATCGCATGTTAAACGGTGCGGAAATAGATCTGGGAGCTGCGGCAAAAGGCTTTACGTCAGAAAAAATATGCAAATTCTTCTCCTTAAAAAATATCAATTCGGCAATGGTGTCGCTTGGGAATTCATCTATAGCTTTTATGGGAACAAAACCTGATGGTAGTTTATGGAAAGCTGGATTAAAAGTTCCCGGTGCCTTGGGAAACGAATATTTTGCAGTTGTAAGCCTTAAAGATAAATTTTTATCCGTAAGCGGCGGATATGAGCGCTATTTCGTAAAAGACGGCAAACGCTATCACCACATATTTGACAAAAAAACGGGCTATCCTACAGAAAGCGGACTTGAAAGCGTAACCGTAATTTCAGATGACGCCGCGCTTAGCGAAGCCTATTCTACGGCACTATTTGTAATGGGTCCTGAGACGGCATTAGATTTTTATAAACAAAACGACGGTTTTGAGGCTGTTTTTGTCACATCTTCAAAGCACGTCTACTGCACGGACGGGCTTAAAAGTAATTTTGAATTCTGCGGTAAGCCTTACGGATACCTCTATCGCGGTTGAGATATTTATTAAACATATATGTAATAAAAAATTAGCTTGATAAATAAAATAAACTTTTCTATAATTATTAAAAATAAAACATATATAATTACTATGAATAATTTTAATCTATTACAAATTATTTTTATACTTTTTTCAGAAAAAGTCATCTCATTATATGCACAAATGTGAGGGTAATTTTTTGTTATTTTCAGTTCAGTTTCACAAAATAAATTACGAAGGATAGTTAAAATGAGCATAAACAAATATAAAAAAACAATATTTTTTTTAGTTGCGGTAGTTATTTTTGTACGTGGCTCGCTTTTTGGTGTACAGGAAATTTCGGTTGAACAGATAACAGTAACGGCAGCACCTTTAGAATCGGCTTTGGAAATAGGCTTAGACCCTAAAAAACCAAAACAGCCTGTTCCCGCAGCTGATGCTGCGGATTATCTTAAAAGCGTGCCGGGTTTTTCTGCTATACGTTCTGGCGGAGCAAACGGAGACAGCGTTTTTAGGGGAATGTTCGGCTCGCGCATTAATATTTTGACGGACGGCGGAAATGTCTTAGGCGGCTGTCCCAGCAGAATGGATTCTCCTTCATCTTATATATCTCCGGAGTCTTACGATTCGGTCAGCGTAATAAAAGGACCTCAAACAGTCCTTTATGGAGGCGGCGCTTCTGCGGCGACTGTCAGATTCGAAAGAAAACCTGAAAAGTTTGAGCAGGGCGATAAGCCTTTTAGAATAAAAGCGAGCGCTCTTGCAGGTTCGTTTGAGCGCATAGGGAGTTCGCTCGATGCAGCTGCAGGAAATGAAAAACTATATTTTAGAGTTACGGGAAATTACGATAAATCTTCGGATTATAAAGACGGCGGAGGAAACATAGTTCCTTCAAAATGGGAAAAGTGGAACACAGACGTATTTTTTGGCTGGACGCCCGATAAAGACACACTTTTAGAAATCGGCGCAGGAACAGGAGACGGTTATGCGCGCTATGCCGGGCGGGGTATGGACGGCAGCCAATTTAAAAGAGAAAGTTTTAGCGCAAAATTTTCAAAAAAGAATATAGGAAAAAATATAGATGGCGGGACATTAGACGAATTTGAATTTCAAAGCTATTATAATTATTCCGACCACATAATGGACAATTATACTTTAAGAACCCCTTCGGGGATGATGCCAATGCCTATGCTTAGCAATCCTTCGCGCGCGGTTTATGGAGCGAGAGCGGCTTTTACGTTCAATATTGAACAAAGCGTTTTTATAAACGGCATTGACGTTCAGTTTGATGAACATAAAGGCAGGACGGATAAAAACAAACCTTTCATAAAAGACATAGATTATAACAAATATGGAATTTTCAGCCAACTGCAAATGGATTTAGATGAGCTAAATAAAATAGTGTCAGGTGTGCGTTTTGATTTTGCACAGGCGGGCGATTTCCGTTCGGCAAGTAAAACCGACGGAGATACAAAAAACGCTTTCTTGCCAAGCGTTTTTGCGCGTTTTGAAGAAACAGTGGGAAACACTCCTTTTTCATGGTATGCTGGCATAGGGCACAGCCAGCGTTTCCCTGACTATTGGGAACTTAGCCAAACAAGAATGAAAGACGGTTCCAAAAATACTTTTGAAGACTTAAATCCTGAAAAAACCACGCAGCTTGACGTCGGCGCACATTACAAAACCGAAAAAATAAACATTTGGCTTTCGGCATACGCGGGAATAATAAAAGATTATATTCTTTTCAATTATATTACTATGGCTATGTCGGAGAATAAATACGTTCAAAATGTGGATGCGGGAATTTGCGGATATGAAATAGGAGCAGAATATGTTTTTACGCAATATTTAAAATTTGACTCTGCCCTTGCTTATTCCTTCGGGGAAAATACTACTGACAACCGACCTTTGCCGCAAATTCCGCCTTTAGAAGCAAGATTTGGCTTAAATTACGAGACGCAAAAATGGCAGACAGGCTTACTGTGGCGCGCAGCGGCAAAACAAAACAGAATAGCAGCTGGACAAGGCAATGTGGTCGGTAAAGATTTTGCAGAAAGTGAAGCATTTAACGTTTTATCCTTAAACGTTTCGATAGAACTTACAAGTTATACGCGCCTGAGTTTAGGCATAGACAATATTTTTGATGTAAAATATTACGAACATCTCAATATGGCAGGAAATGCGGGTTTTGGTTTTTCGGCAAACGAACAAATCAACGAGCCGGGAAGAATGTTTTGGGGAAAAATCAATGTCAGTTTTTAATCTTATAAATGTCTCACTTGTAAAAGGGCTTGCGGTTTCCATAGGAATGCATGCGGCTTTTTTTGGAGCGATGGTTTCCAACAATGGTTCAGACTTGCAGCAGGATAAACCCTCTTACATAGAAGTTAGTTTTGAGCCGGGCGGGCTTAATCAGGATATTATTTGTCCGCCGTCGGTTCCACCACAAGCTCAAAGGGAACAAGAGTTGCAAAAAAAAGCAGAAGACGATACACAAATACAAATAAAATCTGAAGCAACGATCGCTGTTCTTTCAGAAAAACAAAATGAAAGTTCCTCCATTTCTTATGATGAACTACAGCAACAGCATCCAAATTCAAAAGATATGCAGACTATGGACTGCTGCAGGCCTTCAAACATCAACATTAAATACGAGATAGATGGTTCGGCAGGAAGCGGACAGGGACTAAAAATTTTGCGTGCGCCAAAACCTTTTTATCCTCAAGAATCGCGTAAAATCAAAGAAGAAGGAGAAGTTGTAGTAGCGGTTGTTGTTTCACCTGAAGGAAAAATACAGTCAGTAAGTGTAGCTGTTTCAAGCGGTTTTTCAAGGCTGGATGAAGCCGCCCTAAAAGCCGCAAGAAAAATAAGATTTTCCGCAGACGTGGAAAATCCTTCCTTTGAGTCCGTAGTACTGCGTGTTCCATACAAATTCGAAATATTATAAAAAGACACCATCCCGTCTTTTTACAAAAAACTTTTAAACTGCCATTTAAAGATTATGACTTCAAGCCTGACAACTAATAACATATAGTAATTTACATTATGAGAAGTTCACGGACGGGAAAGTAAAATGTATACAAGATGAGATACCATTTGAGATACCGAAAGGCTGGGCATTTGAAAAATTAGGAAATATTTGCGATATTGCACGCGGAGGCTCGCCGCGTCCTATAAAAAATCATTTAACTGCTTCAAATAACGGCGTCAATTTGATAAAAATTGGAGATACAAAACGAGGATACAAATATATTACAGCAACTAAAGAAAAAATTTTGCCTTCTGCAGTAAAGTATTCTCGCTATGTTAAAAGAGGAGATTTTTTATTAACAAATTCTATGAGTTTTGGACATCCTTATATATTAAAAATAGACGGTTGTATCCATGACGGATGGCTTGTAATTAGTCATATTGAAAATATTTTTGATTATGATTTTTTATATTATGCGCTAAGTTCGGATACAGTATATAAATTATTGACTTCTTTAGCAGTCGGTTCAACAGTTAAAAACTTAAAAGCAGACACTATAAAATCTATTTGCTTTCTAATCCCGCCTTTAGAAGAACAAAAAAGAATAGCTAAAAAAATAGAATCAATTTTTAACCAGTTGAAGTTCTTTGAAGATTAAATTAAGTTTTTCTACAATTTTTGTTTGTTCTTGTAATGTAGGTAAAGGGATTAAAATAGTTTGTAATTTTTTAATAGAAACACCACCTATAATGCCTGAAATGTTTTTGCCAAATAAATTAAGAAAATATTTTGATTGAATAAAATAATATAAAAACAGACTATTTATTAGTATAGGATGTAAAACACATAACTTATTGCCAAAACATATTTTTTCTTTTACTACAGCAACCTTTCTACCTGCGCTACCACCTTCAATACAAAGTAATATATCTTTTGCATATCCATATTTAAAGCCAATTTCAGTAAATGGTATTTTTATGCTATTATCATAATCAATTGTATTATTAAAAGAAATGTCTTTTGTGGCTATATAATTATAACCCTTAGTTAAGTTTATGTATTTTAGTTTTTTTATTTGCTCAGATATGCTATTTCCAGTATAACTATTTGTACCTTTAAATTAAGCAGGGAATTCTAAAATGCCAAAAATTATAGATAATAGACGAGTATCATTATCGCAAGTTTTAAGAGATACTGCAAAAAACCATAAACATTTAAGTATTGCTACAGGCTATTGGGATTTAGAAGGTACCTGCGAAATTATAGAACAAATAAAAGATTACAAATCCATAAGGCTGCTTATCGGTAAAGAACCCCTTTCAACCCGCAATCAAAAAGCGCACAATATCAAAGAAGAGCTGTTCCCCGATGAGGATATTACTTTTGACTTAGAAAACAGTTCAATAAACACAGATACGTATAGCCTAACAAACTTAAGAAAAGCCGCAAAGATATTATCGCGGCTTATAGAAGAGAAGCGTTTTGAAGTAAAAGTTTTTAGGGATCCGTTTTTGCATGCTAAAGCGTATATTTTTGGCGAGAAAACTTCAACAAATGCCGTCGGTATTATCGGTTCAAGCAATTTTACAAAATCTGGGCTTACTCAAAATGCAGAACTCAATACTTTTGAAAATGATTGCCGCATTGTAATGTTTCAGCCTCAATCTAATGAGCAAGAGCACGGGTATTTAAGCTGGTTTGAAGAGATGTGGAATTCTTCACAAGCCGTTGAATGGACCGGCGATTTTGCAAAGATAGTTCAGCAAAGCCCGCTTGGAGATTTAACGTTTGGCGCTTATGACGTTTATATAAAAACATTAATGGAAGTTTTCCCAGAAGAATTAGAGCCAAAACCTAGACTTGAAAAAAACATTGACGATGTTTTATATTCATTTCAAAACCGCAACGCGGGACTGCTTCTTGCTAAACTAAATAAAATGGGCTTAGCGCTGCTTTCTGATTCTGTTGGGCTTGGGAAAACTGTCACAGCGGGCGCGGTAATTAAAACGTATATTTCACAAGGAGCAAAAAGAATAATTGTTATTGTTCCCGCGTCGTTAAAAGAGCAGTGGCGTCAAGATTTAGGCGAATATTTTGAACTTACCGATGAAATTGAATACAAAATAGTTTCACAGCAAAATTTAAATCAAATCCAAGAAATGATAGATTATAATAACAAACGCTGGATAAGACCTGTTGATTTATTTGTTATAGACGAAGCGCATAATTTAAGGAGCTCAGGAAGCGAAAGATATAAAAAAATAATGGAATGGATAATCACAAATCCAAACTCAAAAGTCTTGCTTCTAACGGCAACTCCGGTAAATAACGGACTTATGGATTTAGCAAATCAAATTCAACTTGCCGCAAAAGGCGCATTATCGTCAGTATCGGTTGAATATGAAGATAATAGAAGGAAGTTGTTACATATTGATTTTTTTGAGAGTTTAAAACGTATTCAAAACAGAATAAAGCAAGCAGAAGAAGAAAATAAACCCTTATCTAAAAAAGAATGGCAGGAAATACAAAAGACAGTATCTCAAGGACTTTCTCATTATCTTGTCCGTTCTACAAGACAGGGCATAGAAAAAGAAGGCGGCATAATATCAAAAGACGGTTCAAAAAAAGTTTTTCCTACCAGCAAGGTTATGCCTATAGGGTATTCATATGGGCAAAAAATAGCGGATTGGGTTTCCCAAACAATAACAAATAATTTATCGGCATTTGAAGGCATAAATCCTAAAACAATAAACATAAATTTGTTTGCAGAATTTACTCAACAATCGTTGCATCCTTTAGATTTCGTTAAAGAAATTATCGCAGACAAAAATTATTATAACCGACATTTTGGTATTACCGACGATACTGTAGACAAATACGGCGACTTTTTATTTGACTCTACAGTAAATTATCCGCTCTTTGATTCAATAAGAAAAAAAGAAAATGAAATTGTTGAAGTAATTACAAATATATTTCAAGCTGTAAATATGCTTGGGTTTGTTCCATACCGTCCTGAAATTTATCTAATAGAAATTCATGCAAAATCTATAAAAGAAATCAATGCACTTGGAAAAAAAGGCGATGAAGGCGCTAAAATCCGTATGCAGCTTGCAATTCACAATATTTTACATATTACTTGGTTAAAAAGATTAGAATCAAGCGCCGCGGCTTTGCTTAAAAGCGTTCAAAATTATAAAAATCGTCTTGAAAAATTTGAGAAATGGTTTGAGAAAGGCTATATTTTGTCTTTTAAAGATATAACTATAGCAGAAGACGAATATGGAGAAGATATAGAAAAAGCGTTTGAAGCTTGGGAAAATTACGAACCGACAGACGAAGAAATAGAAAACGGTAAAAATTTAGAACGTAAAGGCATAGAGAGAAAAGATGCAGATGAAAAGAAATACAATATCGCTGCGATTAGAAAAGACTTACAGAGAGATAAAAAAATAATTCAAGTTCTTATAGAACTGCTGTCTGAACTAAAAAAACCTCAAAATAATGGCAAATTATCAAAATTTACGAAACTTGTAGAAAATATTTTACAAGAGCAAAAATACGGCAAGAAAATTTTAGTATTTAGTTTTTTTTCAGACACGATAAATTATTTAAAAGACGCTCTGCCTGATTTTTTTCAAAGTTCAATTCCTAATTTTTCACAAAGAGTCGGTTTTATTTCAGGGAAAAACGCTAAATCGTCAGATATAGTTAAAAGATTTTCGCCGAAATCTAAAAAATATATTCTAAAACAAGGCGAAACCGAAATATATTTTCTTTTTGCAACCGACGTTTTGTCTGAAGGGCAAAATTTGCAAGATTGCGCGGTTTTAATCAATTATGATTTGCATTGGAATCCCGTGCGCATGATACAAAGAAACGGTCGTATAAATCGTCTTGGGTCATTGTTTAGCGACGTTTTTATAGCTAATGTAAAGCCCGAAGAAACTCTTGAATTATACTTAAATCTTGTCCGCCGTTTAGAAAGAAAAATCAATACCATAAAACATACTATAGGCACAGACCAGTCTGTTCTTGGCGAAAAAGAAAATCCGATAGAATTCATAGATGAATTCAACTCTCTAATAAAAGCCTACAGCGATAAAGAACAAGATGTTAAATCCGCAATTTTAGATTTAGAAAAAGAAGAGGATTTCTTATCTTGGACAAATGATTATATTTATGAGCTCCGCAATTTTTTGAGAGATAACGAAAAAAATAAAGCGGAAATAGATAGAATTAAAAAAATTCCTATTGGCAAATGGAATTATTTGCCAAAACGCGCTAAAACAGTTCCAAATAGCGACTCCTTAGCGTTAATTAGAACAATAGGAAAAACTTCCTTAACGGGACAGTCGATAGATGAAGTTTATTTTTTAAGCGTTAAAACGCAAGAAGAAAAAGCCTCCTATATTGAAAAAGAAATAGCCTTATCTTTGATTAAAACAACCCCGGATGACAACAAAAAATTCATAGACGAAATTTTTATAGATAGGGCAATGGCGGCAAGGGTATCTAAAAATGTCGCTAAAACAAGAGCCGAAATTGCCGATGTTAAATATGATTTTAAATACAACAAACAAATAAAAGCGTTAACCCTTTTACAAGAAGCCTATCCTTTAATTCCTTTACAAGACGTTTTGTCAAAAGGTATTCGCAACGCTTTGCAGGCTGCGCAAATAATGTCAATTTTACGCAAAGTAAATAAAGAGAAGACAGAAAATGGCTCTGTTTTTGCAAGCACATATTCAGAATTTGACAAACTATTGAAAGAAATTATACAAATTCAAAACGAAGAGCGTGAGATTAAAGAAACAATAGGAATATTATATTATGCCTTTAAATAGTACATTTTTCAAAATAAGCGAACTATTAGATTTTCTTCATAAAGAAACCGACAGAAAAAAAGCGTTAAAACTTGCCGTAGAAATTGCAAGTCAAATTATATTTATCATAGATGACAGCATTTCCTTAAAACCCGCGTCAGATATTTTACTAGACAATAAAATTTTATCTTTCCCAAACCAAAAAGTTGACGCTTGGTTTAACAAACATCCGCATTACCCTGATTTTAAAGCTGCGTTCGTTCATTTTAAAAACGAAAATGCTCTGTTTGAATCCAAGTTTTATTGGCTTAATGAAACCTCTACTAAAGCGCGCATATCGGCAGGAGTTATGCTCACGCCTAATTGGGAAGATTCTACGCTCACAAGATTTTCAAATTATAAAGTCGGCATAGACTTCTTTCTTACAAATGAGGCTAAAAGTTTGCTTGTAGTTTTGTCAAATCAAGGAAATTTGCGCGTTTTAGAACTTTCATGCCGACTTACAAACACGCAAATAGAAGTATTAAATAAAATTTCGCAGGCGGGCAAATCAGCGACGCAAGAACTTATACATACAAGTTTATGGAACGCTTTTGCGTTAAAAGAAGTCAATAAAAAATTCTTTGAAGGCATTGCTGAATTATTTACTGAGCTTTTTAATTTTTTGGCTAAAACTAAAGATAGAGAAGATTCAAAATTGTTTGCCAACCGTTTAATAGGGCGTTTATTGTTTATTTGGTTTTTAAGAAAGAAAGAACTTATAAATGAATCTTATAATTATTTTACTGCGGACGAAAATTCTGACGTTTATTATGAAAATAAATTAAAGCTTTTATTTTTTGAGATTCTAAACACGCAAGTTGAAAGCAGAAAAACAGATGATAAAGAGACGCCGTATTTAAACGGCGGACTTTTTGAGGCTCATGCAAATGATTGGATTAATGAAAATATAAAATTTCCAAAAGACTGGTTTTACAGATTGTATGAACATTTTAACAATTTTAATTTTACAACTGACGAATCAACGCCCGAATATGAACAAGTCGCCATAGACCCTGAAATGTTAGGACGCGTTTTAGAAAATTTGCTTGCAATGTTAAATACGGATACAGTTGAAAACGCCCGTAAAGCAAAAGGTGCATTTTATACCCCTCGCGAGATTGTAAGCTATATGTGCAAAGAAAGTTTAAGACAATATCTCTATGTCGCTCTTAATAATCCTGCATACAATGACGGCGTTGATAAACTTTTAGATGAATCTGACGCTGTCTTTGAAACGGCAAACAGTAATGCTAAAAGGGATTTGTGGGGAAAAGCAAGCAAAGATATAGTTATTGCAAAAGTTTTATCGGCATTAGATAATTTAAAAGTTTTAGATCCGGCTTGCGGCTCGGGAGCGTTTCCTATGGGAATGCTGCAGATTTTGTTAAAAAGCTATGAAAGACTTGATTCTCGTTTTGACCCATACAAAATAAAATTAGGCATATTAGAAAATAATATTTATGGAGTTGACATAGAGCCGATGGCTGTAGAAATATCAAGGTTAAGAGCATGGCTTTCGCTTATTGTTGACACTCCGTTAAATAAAACTGTTGAACCTTTGCCGAATTTAGATTTTAAATTTGTCTGCGCTAATTCTTTAATTTCGCTTGAAAAATCATCGACATTATTTGACGATGTGGATACCGAAGAAGAATTGCTAAAGGAAAAAGAACGTCTTTATGGTGAACATGACCACAACAAAGCAGAAAAAATAAGAAATAAGGTGCAAGAACTAACAGATAAATTAGTTAGTTTAGAAGTAAATGAAGCGACGGCATCAGGCCGTGCAAAACAATTGCGTTCAATAGATTTCAAGGATACAACTAAACCTGCTTTATGTTTTGACGTTTTTTGGCATTTTGGCTTAAAAACAGACCTCAACGGCGGCTGTTTTGATATTGTTATCGGCAATCCACCGTATGTGTCCACTAAAGGACTAAAGAAAGAAGAAAAGGATATTTTGCAAAAAGAATTTGGATTTTCTGACGATATGTATAATCATTTCTTTTTTAAGGGAATACAGCTTTTATCTAAAAACGGAAATCTTTCTTTTATTACTTCAAAAACTTTTTGGACAACTCAAACAAAACAAAATTTACGCAATATGTTGTTAACTAAAAAGATAAATTATATTTTTGACACAGCAAATCCTTTTGAATCTGCAATGGTTGATACAAGCGTTATATCTGTGCAAAATAGCAGCCCAGAAGGAAATCAGGTTCGTTTTTTAGATGGGGGTAAAGATTTGAGAAACTATAAAGTTTATTCTGTCGCTCAATCCATTTATTTAAACGTTCAAAATTCTGTAATTTTCAAGCCGACGCAGGAAAATCTAAAAATATATGAATTATATGGACAGAAAGTGAAAGAGTTGTATGATAAATGGTGGGATAAAATAAAAACTAGTAAGGATATAGAAAAAAATAAAAATGAATTAAAAACATATTGCAAAAGTTTAAAACCCGGAGATATTGCTTTACTTGGATGTCTCACAGAGGGCGGACAAGGATTAGCAACAGCTAATAACGGTAAATACATTGCTGTTAGAAAATCTACAAAATGGGCGAAAAATATTATTAAAGAGCGTCCTAAAAAGTTGGCTAAGCTAATAAGAGAAAAGAAAATTTCTATGGCTGGTTTTGCAAATACAGTCGATTATTTGGATTCTTTGAATGAAAAAGAAATTGCCGCATTGTTTGACGATCTAAAAGAAAAATACGGTAGAGACGTTTTTGGACAAGGGTATTTATATCGTCTAATTGACGATGATGAAATTGCTGACGTAGATGCGCTTACAGAAGATGAAAAGAAAAATGGCATATCAGAAAATAAAAAATACTATGTACCTTATGATAAAGGAGATAAAGACGGTAATCGTTGGTATCTTGAAACGCCTTTTGCTATTGCTTGGACACAAAAAAACGTCCGTTTTTTAAAGACAGATACAAATGCTAGGTATCAAGGATATATGTTCTATTTTAAGGAAGGTTTTTGTTGGTCAGATATAAGCGATACGCGAATAAGATGTAGATTAAAATCAAATAGTATCCATGACGTTACAAGTATGTCTTTGTTTTCCATCTATAAAAACATCCCGAATATTTATTTTATTTGTATTATTGTTTCGTCTTTTACTGGGAGATACATAAAAAATTTTATCAATAATACATCTCATTTCCAGATAAATGATGCTCGACAACTACCTATAATTATTCCTTCAAATGAACAAATATTTGATTTTGAAAAATTATTCAATTTTGCCTATGAAACTAAAAGAAAGTTGTTTTTAAATCAAATATCAGAAAATAAGGCACAGGATAAACTGTTAGAAATACAGGTAAATTTAGATAAAATGGTAGAGAAATTATACAGAATAATATAATTGGTAAACAAAATCATTAAGTTTTTGCTCTATTTCTGATAATTTCTTTGTAATGTCAGTTTTTTGTAAAAACCCATCAAATATTTTTTTCTTTAAATCTATAGCTTGCTTAACTAATGGTTGACAGATGTTTAATTGTTTTCTTGTAGGTATTAAAATAGGTAGTTGTCTGATATCATTTATTTGGATATTAACTGTACAGTTAATGTATTCTCTATAGTAATCAAATAATAACTCAGAATTTAATAAAACAACAATATAATAATTCGGTAACGAATCGACAACAGAATTCAATGACATTGAACCAACATCATTTACAGATTTATTCTTTATTTTTACCTTTAACAAACGCGCTTGCGGATTTAAAACATTTGTCCAACAAAAACCTTCCTTAAAATAGAACTGCGGATTTCTGAAAACAGGCATTCCTTCTCCTTTTTTACCAGAATTTGTCTTTAAAAAACGGACGTATCTTTCCGTCATCTCCCCATATAACCTCATAATCACTATTAGAGAAAAATGGCGGGGCTATATAACATAAATCCATGCTTTCATTCGGCAGCTTTTTCAAAACTTCCAGATTATCGACTAATATCACTTGGTTTTTCATTTTGCCAATCTTTTATAGAATCACAAAAAAATGTACAATTTTTAGAATAATCTTTCAATTATAAAATAGACTAGTTTCCATGCTGAAAATATGTTCTATAAATCATATAAAAGTGTGGAAAAGAGCTTTTTATTATAAAAACAAAAAAATTTATTTTGGTTTTATAATGTCAAAGCCCGTATACTTTCTTAAAACTTCCGGAATTATTACTGAACCATCTTCCTGTTGAAAATTTTCAAGAATGGCGGCAAAAGTCCTTCCTACAGCTACGCCGGAACCATTTAATGTGTGCAGGAAATCCCTTTTCTTCCCTTCTTTGTATTTTATTTTTATATTCATTCTTCTCGCCTGAAAATCTTTAAAATTTGAGCATGAAGAAATTTCTCTGTATTCGGCGTCACCGGCAAGCCATACTTCCAAATCATAAGTTTTCGACGAAGCAAACCCCGTATCACCGGTGCATAACAGTGACACTCTGTAAGGAAGTCCTATAAGTTCCAAAACGTTTCCGGCGTCAATGACAAGAGATTCCAGTTCGTCCATGGAATTTTCGGGCTTTACGAATTTTACTAATTCAACTTTATTAAACTGATGATTTCTTATAAGGCCTTTGGTGTCTTTTCCATATGAACCGGCTTCTCTTCTAAAACATGCTGAATAAGAAACGTATTTTTTCGGAAGTGCGGACTCTTCCAGAACATTGTCTCTGTAAATGTTGGTAACGGGAACTTCTGCTGTAGGAATCAGATATAAATCGTCATTGGCACATTTAAAAGCGTCTTCTTCAAATTTCGGGAGCTGCCCTGTACCTTTCATCGAAGCTTGATTGACAAGATAAGGTGTCATGATTTCAGTGTACCCTTTAGCTTTATGCGTGTCAATAAAAAAACTTATAATAGCCCTCTCGAGAGCACAGCCTTCATTCTTTAAAATGGCAAAACGTGAACCGGAAATTTTTGACGCTGTTTCAAAATCCAAAATTCCGAGTTTTTCTCCTATTTCCCAATGTCGTTTAGATTTAAAAGGATGCCTTATAGTATTTCCTACAAGACGAACTATTTTATTATTCGTTTCATTTTTTCCAGATGGCACGCTCTCATCAGGAATGTTTGGAACACGCAGCAAAAAATCTTCCATCTGGCTTTCAATCATAAGCAAATATTTTTCCTGTTTCTGAATTTTGTCTCTTATTTGGTTTATTTCTTCAAGCAGTTCTTGCGGAGGATATTTGCCTTCTCTTTTCAGGCTGCCTATTTCTTCCGATTCTTTGTTTCTTTTAAGTCTAAGCTGTTCAACGTTGGCAATTATCGTTTTTCTCGTATTATCCCAATCAAGAAGCTGCTCAAAATTAATATCTTGGTTTCTAGATTTCATTGCTTTTACGACTTCTTCAACATTTTCCCTTATAATTTTAATATCTAACATTGCTTTCTCCTATTCTAATATTTATATTTTCTGTTATTTTAGCAATTTTTAAAAAGGTTGTCTTTCCAGACTTTTATTATTTTGATAGTAGATATTTTAGAGAGGAAAAGTTTATCAAAAATTATAAAAAGCAAAATCGGGGAAATAAAATCGTAGATTTAGATTTATGTAAAAAAAGTTAATTTTTTAACCGTCGAACAAATGTTACAGGCTATGCCGGCAATTCTGGTGAAGAAAACGTGATGAATTACACGAAAGGTTTAATATGATGATCGTCTAAGACATGAAAAAATCGTTAGCAAAGCTTTCCGATGAAGTGATAAAACTTATCAGACATTTTAATTCAGCCTTTGATAACCGCCAAAGGAACAAGTTTTGCTACTTTATTTGCTATTCCCGCGCCCTCACACGAAGTAATGACTTCGTCAATATTTTTGTACGCGTTCGGCGTTTCTTCAGCTAAAGTTTTATAGGAATTCATAAAAACTTTTATGCCTCTGTTTTCCAGATAATTTTTTAATTCTTTGCCGTTAGTGGATTCTAACGCCGTGCTTCTGCTCATTAATCTTCCGGCTCCGTGACAAACTGAACCGAACGTTTCGTCCATAGCTTTCTGCGTTCCGCAAAGAATATAAGATGCTGTTCCCATTGTTCCCGGTACTATCACAGGCTGACCGTAAGAAACATAGGCTTTCGGTATTTGCGTGCTGCCCGCGGCAAACGCTCTGGTGGCTCCTTTTCTGTGAAGCATAACTTTTCTGCCTTTATGTTTTTCGATTTTTCCTATATTGTGTGCAATGTCATAAACATTTTTTACATCGTCGGCACAGAAACCAGCTTCTTTAAAAGCCTGCCTTATAAAATAAGTTATCATCTGTCTATTTACCCATGCATAATTTGCGCCGCACGCCATGGCGGAAAAATATGTTTTTCCCTCCTGAGAATTAATTGGAGCGCAGCAAAGCTGTCTGTCGGGTACTTCTATACCGTATTTTATTACGGCTTTTTGCATAAGCCCTATGTTATCATCGCAGATCTGATAACCGAATCCACGAGACCCGGTGTGAATCATTATTGCAATGGAATCTTTTTCTATTGTGAGAACTTCAGCAATTTTGCGGTCAAACACTTCTTCAACTTTTTGAATTTCTATAAAGTGATTGCCCGCGCCAAGTGTGCCGACCTGCGCCAAGCCTCTTTCAAAAGCGCGACTGCTGACATTTTCCGAACAGGCACTTTTCATGCAGCCGTTTTCTTCGGTTTTATCCAAATCGTCTTCCAAAGCAAAACCGTTTTCTAGTGCCCAACGGCTTCCCTTTTCAGAAATTTCTTTTAAATCTTTTTTTCTTATTTTTATTGCTCCGCAAGAGCCTATCCCGGATGGTACTTTTTTAAAAATTTTTTCGGCAATGTCATAAATTTTACTTTCGAACGAACTTATTTTTAAATTTGTCGAAAGAAGTCTTACACCGCAGTTAATATCGTAACCTATCCCCCCCGGAGAAATTATTCCATCTTCAACGGAAAAAGCCGCGACTCCGCCTATAGGAAAACCATATCCCCAGTGAATATCAGGCATAGCGAAAGATCCTTCGACAATGCCGGGAAGGCAGGCGACGTTTACTACTTGTTTCAAAGCCTTTTCTTTACCGGCGGATTCAACGATTTCCATCGTTCCGTATAGATAGGCGGGAACGCGCATATTGCCGCTCTTCTCTATTTTCCATTTGAAATTGTTAATTTTTTTTATTTCCATATTTTATTATATTATAATTAATTGAAAGAAAATTGTAATTGAGTTATAATTATTATATCCGTTTATACAAATTCTTTGATGAAAAAAATGTTTCAGGGAGAATTTATGATCAAAACTCTGACGTCGTATACCTCAGAAATAGACAGTCATGAAATCGCAACGGCCGAAATACTCAAACAGCTTAACATCGAAAAAAATCTGTTAAAGCATTCTGTTGGCATATTAAACTGCCATTCCGAGTTTGTCGACTCTGGAATAGTCGAAGCAATATGCAAAGAACTGCCTTTTGACGTAATAGGCACTACTACTTTGGGTAATGCGGTTGCGGGAGGACTATCGCAGATGCAGTTGAGCGTTACCTTGCTTACAAGCGATGATATTATTTTTTCAAGCGCGGTAACCGACCCCTTAAAACATGATAATTACAAAGATATTTTAGGTGTGGCCTATAACAAAGCAGCCGAAAAACTGTCCGGAAAGCCGTCTTTAATGCTTGTATTTGCCCCGCTTTTATTTGATCTTGCCGGAGATTATATAGTAGAATCTCTCGATTTCATTTCGGGAGGAATTCCCATGTTCGGCACGCTGGCGGTAGACCATACGATAGATTACAGTACCGCGGCCACGATTTATAACGGCAAAACGAATAAAAACAGGCTTTCATTAATTCTTATGCACGGCGATATAAATCCGATTTTTTCGATAGCATCAGTTGCCGAAGAGAAAATACTCGGCCAAAAAGCCATTGTAACCGAATCTGAAGGAAATATTCTCAAAGGCGTCAACGGCATGTCAGTTATAAAATATTTACAGTCCATAGGGCTTGCTCCTAATGGTAAAATCGAAGGATTAAATGCCATACCTTTTATTATAGATTTTAACGACGGAACAAAAACGGTTACAAGGGCAATTTTTGCAATAACGCCTGAAGGACATGCGGTATGTGGTGGTGTAATACCGGTAAATGCGACTTTAGGAATAGGGTATATAGACCACGATGATGTCTTATCGACTACGAAATATATCATAAGCAAAATTCTTGAACAAAAAAGACACGACGGACTGTTTATCTTTTCCTGTCTGGTGCGAAACCTCGTGCTGGGTTTTGATGTATTTGCGGAAATGCAGGAAGTGCATGATGGCATAAAAGAAGAAATCCCTTTTTTCATGAGTTATTCGGGCGGAGAAATTTGTCCAGTATGCGATGAAGAGGGAAGACTTGTAAATCGTTTTCATAATGATACCATCGTAACCTGTCTGATATAAGCAATCTAACCGGAGATATTAAATGCCCGAAGACATTACAAAAATGGAAGCAGAACTTGAAAGTTTGCGGATCGAAAATAAAAAAATTAACCGTCAGTTGTCAAACATGCAGAGCATTTTTGATCGCAATAAATTAATTATCGGCGCTCAAGCAAATATGAGAGCGGTCATTGCCGTCAACAAATCAAAACAGGAAAAATATCTCCAGCTGCTTCTTTCAAATGCGCCGGATATTATAATGCTTTTTGACCAGCACGGAAGATTCGCTTACTGCACGGATGCTTTTTTAAACGAGGCAAACATTCTTAACTTCGGATTAATTAATGGAAGAACTTATCGAGAAGTGTTTTCCCGTTTTGCCGATGAAAAATTTATAAAAAAAATAGAAGACGCTTTCAAGCTTATCGAAAAAGAAAAACGCATCGTGTCAATTGATGCACTTGTCGATTTCTGCAACTGCGGAAAACCCGGAAACTATTCAATACAGCTCGCTTCTATGAGGGACGAAAATGGAAAAACAAGCGGTACGCTTGCTTTGTTTCACAACTTAACCGAGCTTCTAAACGCCAAAGCGCAGGCCGAACACGCCAACAGCGCAAAATCCGATTTTCTTGCAACTGTGTCGCATGAAATACGTACTCCATTAAACGCTATTATAGGCATTGCCCATATAATGAAGAATTCAAATCTTGATGATAAACAACGGGAACATATGCGACATATTCAAAACTCGTCGCATATGCTTTTAAACCTCATAAATGATATTCTGGATTTTTCGAAGATCGAAGCAGGCAAATTTGAACTCGTAAACGAATATTTTTATCTAGGACAGCTCTTAAACCGTACGGAGTCCATTTTTAAAGTTATGTTTGCACAGAAAAATCTTAATTTCATATGCCGTTTTGACGATGCTCTTCCCAAAGTCGTTTTTGGTGACGAAAAGAGAATTACGCAGATACTGACAAATCTACTTAATAACTCGTATAAATACACAAATGAAGGACATGTGATTTTTTCCGCATATTTGTGTGCAGCCACAAAAGATATATGTTTTGAAATTGAAGATACGGGTATAGGAATAAAAAAGGAAGATATGCCGCGGCTCTTTAAAGCTTTTGAGCAGTTCGATAAAGTAAAAAATAAGAAGAACATCGGTACGGGACTCGGGCTTGCGATTACAAAGACTCTTGTAGAACTTATGGAAGGTTCAATAAGAATTCAAAGTGAATACAGCATAGGGTCGCATTTTTCCGTAAGAATACATCTTCCTTTCGGTACCGAATCCGATATGAAAAATGAACAGTCCACTGTTCATAAATTTACGGCTCAGAACGCAAAAGTGCTGCTTGTTGATGATATAGAAATTAATCTTATGGTGGCGAAGGCAATACTTAAAGGATATGCAATAGTTCCCGATACGGCTTTAAATGGTAAAGAAGCTTTAGATATGATACAAAGTAAAGATTACGATTTAGTATTGATGGATCATATGATGCCAGAAATGGACGGTGTGGAAGCGGCCTTAAAAATACGAGAGCTAGGCGGCAAATATAAAACGCTTCCTGTTATAGCGCTGACAGCAAACGCAGTTAACGGTGCGGAAAATATGTTTTTGGTAAATGGTTTTAATGGATTTTTATCAAAACCGATGGACACGCAGGCTCTTGCCGCTTCTCTTCTGAAATGGCTCCCCGCAGCGCTTATAAAAGAAGAAACTCTATAACCTCTTTTTTTGTACAAAAAAAGCAATATTTATTTATAAGGGTTCATTTATTATCGCGTCAAATCTTTATAGCGGCGATATTAATTCTCTGAGAGGTTTTTTTGCGGTAGAAATAAGTTAGACTAAAAAGCTGAAAAAATTTGTTAAAGGCGTTATAAAGCATATTATTTAACAAAGGATTCCGATGCTATCTTACGGCTTTAAAAAATTTGGCTGCGGCTTTTCAAAATCTCGGAATAAACATACATTTAGAGTATGCTATTTTATTTCTATTTTGTTACTGCGATATTTGTTTTAAGTGGGTTTATGTCTTGCTATTTTCATTAAGAAAAATAAAAAATAGCACCGAGAAGTTGTTTTTTAGAAATTTCTCGATGCAATCTTGATTTGTGTTTGAAACGCTGCCAACGGGATTTGAACCCGTGATCTTCGCCTTGAGAGGGCGATGTCCTGAACCGCTAGACGATGGCAGCTTTGGTTGAACTATTATATATTAATTAACTCTTATTTACAATCAAAGACTAAACCGACAAGATGTAAACAGAATTATTTTGCGGCGCGGTGCTGCAAAGATAGAACCTCTTTCAGGAAACCTGATTTTTCCATCATTTGATTTTATTTCGCAGACTTTTTAAAATCCAGTGTTCCTATTATATTGCCCTCTTTTATGTTTTCGGTTCTTATAATTATGCGCTTATGCGTTTGTTTTTTTGCTGCATAAAAAGTATATAAATCCAGATATAAAACCATCGGACCATATGTACTTTGTTTGTCATTGCTAAAATAATCTATAGACACTTCGTATTTGCCATTTACGGCATTTTTAAGCATAAACTCTTCGGGTCCGAACCCTTGAGTTAAATCTTCGGAGAGTTTTCCTCCTATGTTTGTAAACCTGTTACCGTAATAAGCTTCTTCATTGTGCGGATCTTTTATGTGTATGTCTATATCAGTATCGTCTGTACTCCAGCCAAGCACTATCCTGACGTCAACTGGCATTGCAAAAATAAGACGTTTGTCTATAGCCGACAGGCTGATTTTCGGGTACAGCGCTATAAGATTGTTCATTTCGACGAAAACTATCTGCTTTATGCTTTGAAACCGTTCCCAGTTTTTAGTAAGAATTTTATAAAAAGTATCCAAGGCTTTTTTATATTCTTTATTTGCCTGATACGCTAAAGCAAGATCTCTATACGACTGCGGATGCTCCGCTCTTATATTTACAATTTTCTCAAATACATCGACTGCGTAAGAATAGCTGCCGGCTTCCATAAGTTTATAAGCTGTAATACGCAAAAGTTCGGGACTGTCAATTTTCATTTCGACTATATTTGATAATATGACGATTGCTTCATCTTTCATTTCTCTGCCGATAAATTCGCCGGCTATATCAAAATAAAACGAAGGCTGGTAGCCGTATCCCGCTTTAAGCTTTAAATAATCAAAGTACATTTCTTCGTCAAAAGAGTTCTTTATTATTTTCATATAGGGAACCTGCGGATCCCATGTTTTTATCTTTATGTCGGTTTGCCCATCTTTTACAGTTTTGAAATTTTGCAGAGCAAACGTTTTGTTTATTGCTGAATCCGAACTGTTTTGAGAAACTGAAGGCGCTTTTACTTCTCCTTCTGAAGCAGACGGAATTGTGTTTTTAAAAATTTCTTCCTGTCTTACACCGAATGCCGTTTTAATTTTCTCGTTTGCAGCAGGCTGTTTTTCTCTGCTGTAATCGTGTTTCCACCATTCTTTTATATCATGAACTTGAAGCACGGCGTCTTCAATCGCCGCAGTTTTCCTTTCTTTTTCTTCTTTTTCTTGCATGGAAATTATGTTATTGTATTCGGCAAGAAGCTCTTTGGGAGGAATGATTTTATGAGTGGCGTAATCTGTGGCATTTTCAAGAACTAAAAGCGAAGTAAGGTCCGTAACAATTAAATATTTTTTGCTGAGCCTCAATATTTCTTTTTCATTTTTATCGGAATCCAACTCCAGCTCTTTTATTTTTTTTACAGCCCAAAGACGTTCCACTGCGGGATTATCACCTTTGGCGTGGAGCTTAATGGTTTTTGTAGAAACTATATCGTTTTTATCGTATCCGAACGTTAAAGTTATTTCACTTTCATCGGATGTTAGAATTCCGGCAACGGTAAAATTTTCCTGCAGTGGAGTTCCATGCTGGGGATAAATTTCTTTTATTTTGTTTTTGTCAAAAGAATAAGAAATAAGCTTCAAGTTCCGTTTTGTTAAAAGTTCCGCCGCCTTTTTATCGCTTACAGAGTTCAGATTTATGAAACTGCCACCGCTTTTAACGGCCGCTTCGGTAAGTGCGCCAAGATTAAATTCCGCTGAAGAATTTATTGCGTAGATCGGAATTTTTCCAATGGCAATCCGCGTTGTTTTGCCTAAAGAATTTATTCCATCGGTAAACAATAAAATTTCATCGGTTCTAAAATCGTCAAATTTCAGTTTGTCAAAACATGTGGCACCGTCATAAACTATTCTGGAAATATCTTTTTTTAACTGTGACCAATTTCCTTTTTCTATAACGTAATTTTTAGCTGAACTCATTTTTATGTCAAATTTTACAAACACGATCTCGATATTTTGACTTTTTTTAAAATAAGTATCCAGAAGCGCAAGCTCTCTTTTTATATTGCGTTTTTGCGATGAAACTGAAGAGTCCCAAACTATTGCTGCGGTTTTAGGCAGAACTCTATTTTTTGAAGAAACTTTGATGTTTATATCGGAATAAAAATAAGTATTCTTACCTTCTTTATGTGTAAAAATTGGTTCCTCTTTCTGTTTTGGCACAACAAGATAAAAATAGCTGTCAAGAAGATAATTGTTTTGTGAAAAACCGGCTTTTAAAACATTATTACCTTTTCTAAAAATAAAATTCTGAGAATCCATTTCTGCGATGGGCATTCCTTTTACAAGTTCCGATGGAATTTCAATATTGAAGTTAAAATTTATTCGCGTATTAAATTTTAAAGGGAGATTATAAATATAAGCGTTATCTTTTAGCGTTAAAGATTCTTCAACTGTTATTTTTATTCTGCGTGTTGACTGTGGATTAAACTGATGAACTTTTGTTTTAAATCGATTTCCGTCATTTTGTTGAACAGAAACCGCAGCGGAACTTTTTATTACGGCAGATTCGACTTTCTTTTTTTCAACTATTGCACCGTCACGCATTTTGCCGTTAATATCCAAAGCGATAGCCGAAACATTTTGATTTTTTGCCAAAGGCATAATAAATTCGCCTTCCATAGCAACCTGATTGGGATTATAAAAAACCATATCATAAGTCGTAAATGCAAAATTACCGACAATTTCAACATCGATTCTTAAATCACTAAGAACTATGGGCTTTTGTTCGGCAGAAGTTAATATAATGGGAACAAGCTCGTGTTGGCTGTTCGAAGATAATGCATTTTTCGTTTGGGCAAAAGAGAAAACCTCGGCCGCAAAAATTATAATTAATACCAAAACCGTCTTTTTCATTTTATTTCCCATACATATTGCTCGCAAATAGTACTCCTAAATATTTTAGCAAAAAGAATGTTTTTTTATACAACATAAAAGCAAAAGACAAGTTCCTTGCAGATGGCAAGCTAAAACGGCAACGGTAGATTTCCATGTGTTAAGTCTGCCATCCTATGTAGACAAAAATCTATCCGGCGGCAGCACCTTGCAGGATTTATCTATCTGACTTTTATCCTTAATTGAAATACTGATAAAGTAAACTCCAAGAACTGTATTTCTGAGTTACCATCAAGATTGCACGTCTAAAGCACGCACAAAATCAGGGTTATAAGCTTCTCATTACCCAGCTGCTCAGCTTCCATTTCACCAATCGGCTTTTTTGCCGAAAATGGTTATGGGGAGACAAAGTCCAAAGGTTATGTTTTTGGGGATTTCGTGCGCAGTGAAAACAGATTGCATATAATCGTATATGCTTTTTTTTGCGATTTTTTCATCGACCCCATCTCTCAAAACTATAAACGCTTTGAGTCTGTCGCCGCCGGAACGCACGACTGCATCTTTGATGTCTGTATGTTTTTTTAAAATCTTTTCGATTTTTAAGGGATAAACATTTATTCCAGCGACTTTTACTGCATGGTCTTTTCTTTCTATAATGGCAAAACACCTTTCTCCTTTACTTGCGACAATATCTGGAAGTTCCGAACACAAAGACGTTTTCTTTCTGAAAACTTTGCTTATCTCACTGCCGCATTCTTCATAATTCCAAAATGGAAGCAAAAGAAATGGTGCACCAGCGCTTTCTCTAAATCCTATCGCGCCAGTTTCCGAAGAACCATAAATTTCTATAACTCTTTGTGCACCTCTTCTGTAAATTTCTTCAAAAACCGTATCTGGACATAGAGAAGTTGAGGTTAAAACCGTTATGCCTTTTGGAAACCTGAAATTAATATCTATGAGATATTTCAAAAAAAGTGGAAAAGTCACAAGCAAATCATCTTCCTGCAATATTTCACACCAACCAAGAAAAGGAAGTGGCGGTTTCGAAATGACCTCAAGGTTCATAAATTTTGGGAGCTGCAATCCAAAAATAAAGCCATAAGAATGATGCGAAGGCACAGTAGTAACAACTCGTTTGATTTTGTTAAACAAAAATGAGATGCCTTCGGTTTCTTCCTTTATCATATCTTGCGAATGAATACAGCTTTTTGGAAGCCCCGTACTGCCGGAAGTAAAAAAATTAATTTGTTTGCTTTTATTTATGAATTTTGCACAAACATTTTCAATGTCTTTATTTCCTTCGTTGTTTGCGTCATTTACGGAACACAACAATTTTAATCCTGAAAAAATTTCTTCTTTTTCGCTTCTATCGATATCTTTAAGCATATCTTTTATCGCAGGATTTTCAAAAACCGAAAAAACGTCTTTTTTTCTTCCCGCAAGATAAGTTTTAACATAATCGGATATTATTCTACGAATATCTTTTTTATTGAGAAAAGATGAATATGTTTTTGCGAGCTCAAAAGCCTGTATGGTCGGATTATAATCATCTTTCACAATGTCGCTGAAAATAAACTCATTTTCAGTTTTTTCAAAAGTCAAAAGAAAAAAAGCAGCATGCGTGCCGCTGTATATTTTATGTCCGTACTCTTTATTGATAACAGGATGCATTTCGTCGGCCGCCCCCAAAAACACATACTTACATCTTTGTGAAAGAAGCCAGCTTTTAGCGGTGTTTACGGCAGATTCAAAAGAGTCGACTCCTTGACTTACGGTAAGACAGCAGCAGCCTCTGAAATTAAGAAGAATCGAAATTGCTGTTTCAAGAGAGTTGTGTACGGAAGAGGAAAAAGCCAAAGGGGAGGCAAGAACATCTCCGTCGTCTATTATCGAGTCCATGAAATTACATGTCTGTTTTACCGGACCTCGTCCCGTAGCTATAATTAGTCCTATGTCTTCCTTATTGTCCTTGATGCTGATTTCAGCTTCGTATAAAGTTTTTGCGGCGGCAAATAAAGCTGCTTTTGTGAAATTATCAATGCGGCGGAGCTGTTTTGTTTCAAAAAATTCTTCTATTCCGTTTGCTTTATCGGCAAAGGCCGAACTTTTTACGTAAAGTTTATTCATAATTTTTACCGCCCAAAACAATGCACGCATTGCACCCGCCGAATGCGAGCGAATCAGAAATCGCCGCTTTTTTGCCATCTATGTTTAAATTTGTAGATACCGGCACGATATTTAAATTCTCGTCAACGGTATCAAAATTATTGGTTTTCGGGACTTTTTGCTCGTTAAGACAGATTAAAGAAATGCAGGCTTCAATGGCGCCTGCCGCTCCGAGCGCATGTCCCGTACAGCTTTTTGTGGATGTTATGAGAACGTCATTAAACAAATCATTGAACACTTTGGCTTCTGCTGCGTCATTGTCCACAGTGCCTGTCGCATGAGCGTTTATAAATGAAAATTTTTCTTTGCTTAAGCCTCCAGCCTGTTCCACGGCAAAATTGAGAGCTTTTCTAAGCCCTCTGCCTTGAGGATCAGGTGCAGTTGCGTGATACCCGTCGCAAGCGTTTCCGTAACCTAGAATGCTGCCAAACTTTTTGCCATTTCTTTTTTTAAGCGAATTGTGAGATTCTAAAATAAAAATGCCTGCGCCTTCTCCGAGATTTATGCCGTTTCTGTTTTTATCGAAAGGTTTGCAATGGTCTTTACTTGAAATCATAAGTTTTATAAATCCAGTAAAAGGAATAAGATTTAGCTCGTCGGCTCCCCCTGCTATCACAATATCACAAAAACCGTTTTCAATCCATTCCGCACCAATTCCTATCGCATCGGTGCCTGAAGCACAAGCCGTAACTATCGTTTGAGAAAGGCCTTTTGTGTCGAGGAATTTTAACGTTTCGCTAGAAATTGAATATTTTATATATTTGTTCAGTGGCTCCAAAGATACTTTTATGTCTTTGCGCCATTCTTTATAAAAATCAAAACAATTAAAAGAAGCATCAACTGAAGTGCCTATACATGCGCCGACTTTTAAATTTTTTAAATCAGACTTTTGCAAGCCAGCTTTTTCCATAGCTTCAGTCAAAGCTTTTCTTAAAAACAAAAATCCATAACTTTCGTTTTCTTCCTTTTGTGACAAAATATTTTCCGGAGCCTGAAACACCGGATACTGAATCGCATAAACGCTTTTAATCCTATCTTTTATATAAGACGGTTTTATCGAGCTGTAAAACAAGTTTTGTGATATTTCTTCAATGGTGCCGCCAAGTGCACAGACGCCACCAAATCCGGAAATTAAAGTTTTCATTATTTTTTTCTCATTTGTTCTATATATTGTCTTAAAGTTCCGAGTGTTTGAAATACTTTTCTTCCCTCGTCCATGTTCTCTATGACAATATCATAATTTTTACGCAAAATTATAACTAATTCTATAGCGTCAAGGCTGTCAAGCCCTAATCCGGAAAAAAGAGGAGCGTTCTCTTTTAAAGAGTCCGTATCTATTCCCTGCATGTCCAAATTGTCACTTAAAACTTTTTTTACATCATCTAAAGATGTGGGTATCATTTTTCCTCCGATTTATTTTGTTTCCAAGCGTCGTAATAATTAAAGAATTGGTACGGATACAGTTTACAAAAATTTTCTAATGATTTTATAAATTTTTGCGCTTCATTTAAATAGTTTTGTGAATTCGGACCTTTTTCTTCAACGAAAAACGTATCCGCTATGATGGAATCCACTCTTCCGGCATTTTCGTATGGAAAAAATATAATGGCGACAGGTGTTCCCATTGCGCCGGCTATTCTGTAAACGGTGTATGGAACATCAATTTTTCCTCCGAGAAAGCCGACTTCTATTTTATTGTCTTCGCTGCCGAAAGTTCTGTCGCCCATCATGCAGATTATGCTTTTTTTTGACAATGCCGCCATAATTTCAATGCCACCCCCGCCGAATCCAGCTGGATCGATGAAGTTTACCGTCGCTTTTTTTCCAGAAAGTTCGTGAACGTGTTTATCAACATCTTCTTTGTTTCTGCGATACACCACATATTTGTCGCCTTCCATAAAATCAAAAGCCGACATTGCCATCTGCCAGCAGCCGCAATGTGCGGTTATTATGATAAGTCCTTTTCCTTGCGCAATAAGATCGCGGCATAGCTGCTGGTTTTGTCTAGAAGAGATTATGCTGATTTTGCCTTTTATGCCGAACACTGCTCTATCGATTAAAATTTTTGCAAGAGTAAAATTCAATTTATAAGTATGAAAAAACAATTCAACTGCACTGGCCGATTCAAAACGTCTTTTCAAATAAAATGAAGCCTTTTTTCTTATGGACGGAATAAAAGTATAAACAGCCACGACAAAATAACTTATAAAATACGCGATATGTCTTCCGCCATATTTTACCACTCCGCGTAGTAAAAACTGCAAAAATCCGTTCCCTAAACTTTTCCCAGTCCATTTTTGATACATAAAAAATCCTTACTTATATCCAAAATCCGATTTCACTCCATAAGCTGCCAGCAAATATTTTATGCAATAGTTGTCGTTATTCCCGACTCTTTTAATTCCACCTATAAACTTCAGTTTCGAAATTTTCATATTTTTCGATAAGATATATCTGCGTTATGGTATTTTTAGACATTTTAATGCAGATTTTTATTGTATTTCGCGTTTTTATAGATATTTTTTTGCGCCTGCTCTCATAATTTTCCCTATGATATAGACTATGCTTCCTATAAGTATGCTGAAAAGTGGAGCTACTATCAGTGAACCCAAAATCCACTCCCACACTCTTTGTAGAAACTGTTGCCCTAGAATCTGCCAGCTGACTTCGGTTAGGAATTTTCCATGCCTTAAAAAATATCCTGTTTCTATGCACACGAAAGGGATAAATGGAGGCATGGCAAGCTTGTCAACACTAAAAGCTACAACTCTGTTTAAATTAAACCAGCCGGCGACTATCACCAATATGAACGCTCTTATTCCCGGCAGAGCAATAGCACCACAAAAAGAACCCCATGCCGCCGAAATCCCAAGATGAAAAGGATTGTCATTTTTTTTCATCTGTTCGGACACAACTTTAAAAGGATTTAAAGAAATAAGTTTTCCCTTTTCGTCTTTGATGTACTTTTTGTGTGCAAGAGGTATCATAGAACGCATGGTAAGATAAGTGTTTAAGACAGCAAGACGCGCATTATCTTTTATAACTCCGAAATGCGAAATGCGTTCGGAACGCTTTTTTGGATAATGAACGCCTACTTCGACTTCTTCTATGTCAAAGCCCGCCCATATTGCTTTTATGATAACTTCGACTTCGAAAGCAAAACGTCTCGAAAAAATTTTATACTTATCAAAAATTTCGACAGGATAAACCCTGAAACCGCTTTGAATGTCTATTATAGTTTTGCTTGTCTGAACTTTAGCCCAAAAACCAGAAAATTTTCTGCCGAACTTCGAAGCGGTCGGAACCTTGCAGCTGTTAAACTTTCTTTTGCCTATGATAATTAAAGACGGACTGCGTCTTGATGCTTCAAGAAGTTTTTCTATATCGGAAGGATAATGCTGACCATCGGCATCTATAGTAACTAAATGTGTAAAATCGTTAATACGCGCCCATGCGGCTGCGGCGATTATCGCCGCACCTTTGCCCCTGTTTTTTTTGAAACGGATTATATTTACATCAAGAGCGTTTATTTTATCGCAACCGCCATCTGTGCTGCCGTCATCTATAATTAAAACATTTTTATAAAGTGAAATCACTTCGGCCGCAACTTTGCCGACAGCTGCTGCATGATTATAGAGAGGAATAACAATTAACGGATTAAATTTCATTGCTTTTATCAATAAGTAAAAATTTTCAATTCAAGCTTATCTTTAATTTCTTTCAACGGCTTATATTTAATTAATATCGGAGGCTATAGTTTTCCAACTTTCCATTTTTGGCAGAGTTCTTCAAAGAAGGTCGGTTTGTTGACTAAAACACCTTGCGTTTTGTCTACTATAAGCTGAATGCTGTAACCGCGTGTCATAAGCTCATTTTTATCATTGTATATGCTGAACTCAAAATCCAGACGAGCAGCTTCATTCCAATACAAAAAAGTTTTAAGTTTGTATGTTTTTTCAAACTCCAGAGGCTTGACATAATCAAAATATATTTGTTTTAAAGGTATGCTTATTCCTCTTCTGTTAAAATCCGCATAGCTCATGTTGTATTTGTTTCCGAGAGCAAGACGTCCTTCTTCAAAATATGCGGCATAATTGCCATGCCATACGATATTCATTGGATCGAGATCGCTGAAACGCGGCGTAAATTCGATGACAGCACTTAATGGCTTTGGATCGTCGGGTTTTTGTTTAAAATAAGATTTAGGCAGCATTTTTCCTCTTGCATAATGTGATTGAAACTCTGCTAAACTCAAATTGCGTGGGGTTCAACCGTAAATTGTATTTGCGAATACAATTCGTTTTTATCTTTTATCGAAATTTTAAATTTATTGCCTTCTGATTCAGCAAAAACAAACAGTTTTGTTCCGGGCCGGACGGGTTTTACAAACTTTCCTTTTATTACTTCGCTGAGTTCTAATGTATCATCATTTAAAAGTTTTTTTGCGCAAAACAGTGCTATTTCTATCTGCACTACACCGGGAAGAAGCGCTATTTGTGGAAAGTGACCTTTAAATGCGATAAAATCTTCTTTGATTTCAAAAATAAAATTGCTGCCCTCGCGGCCTTTAAACGAATGTTCTATGTCTTTTTTAACGTTTTCCATAATTTGTTTACCCGCGCTTTAAATTAAAATTTTTTCCCCAAGAATCATCATATTTTTCTGACCCACATCAGCGGTTTTACGCCGTCATAAAAGTATATTTTTTTGTTTACCGTTTTTATATTTTTTTTATCTTCTTCTAAAAAATACAATCTGAAAAATTTTTCAAAATCTTCTATTATATTTTTTGGCATAAAATTTATAACAAAATACATGTCCGTGCCTGAGTCTTTTTTTATTTTCATGTCCTGTAGTTTTAAACCCAAATCAGTCATTATCACGACTCTTACTCCTTCATCATCGAGAACGGTAATTACGCGAAAATACAAATCTTGTCCGTACGAACCGTAAAACATTAAAGTTTTATCTTTCTCTGCGGAAACCGATTCCGGTTCGCGTACATTATAGCGTATTTCTTCTGAAGACAGACACCCCGTGCAAAAAAACGCACATAAAAAACACAAAATGAAAATGGCAGGCTTAACGGAATTGCTGTTTTTATAGTTTTGAAGGAAAGCAGGAATCAAAAATATACTTGATGCTATTGCCGCGGCTATTCCTATAAAAACTGTAAAACCCATGACAAACAATACATTATGGCGCGAAACCATAAGCGACCCAAACCCTATGAGCGTCGAAAGCGCGGCGGCGACAACGGATTTGAGAGGATGAAGATGCTCTAAAGCGCGTACTCTGTATATCATGAATATTCCGTAATCCATTGCAAGTCCTGCCAAAAGCGGCATGGCGAACAAACCGAATAAATTGTATTCTATGCCTGAAAGCGCAGAAACTATTAGCGCACAGCAAATGCCACACACCGGTGGCAAAAGGGCAACGAGAGCAAGCTTAAAATCTTTTAGCATTAAGCTTAGAGCTGCAAAAGAACATATTAAAAGCACTATCATAATTTTTATAAAAATCGATAAAACCGAAACTGTAATTTTATCGCGTAAAATATTGTTCGATATTAAAACACTTTCCAAGCCTTCCGGAAAATTCACAGAGGAGCCTTCTTTTATTATATTTGCAAAAGCATATCTGCCATCAAACTCTATAATTGGATTATAGGCCTGCAAAAGCGAGTTTTGATGACTTTGGTAACCAGCAAAAACTCCGCTTTCGAGGAAGGAATAAAAAGCGTCAAAACTTTCCGGGTTAAGCGAGTAATTTTTGCAAAAAACATTTATTTCGTTTTTAATAAGTTCCATTTTGTCTGTAGTCCAAAAAGTTTTCCATTTTTCGATATTTTGTGCACGCGTTTTTTGCGAAGGAAACAGTTCGGCCAATTTCAGCAGTCCGACATTTGCTGCGGTAAATTTTTCGTTATTTTCAAGCACTTCTTCTCGCGTTTGACCAAAAACGAACAAAAGGGCAGTATTCTTATAAGAATCTCCGGTGAAAGAGCGGAACTTTTGCAAGTCGGCATCAAGACGTTTCCCTGTTGTGTTTAAAGCTTCAAGCGAAACGTTAAAATTTACGTATTTTATAGAAAAGATTCCTGCGGCAAAAATAATGACCGCAACGATAAAAGCTGTTCGCATGCCGATATGAAACCCGCTGCGGCCCGTATGTTGAAGCTTTGCGTTTTTACAGTCGAAAACGAAAGGCGCAGTACATAAAGCTATGAACAAGGCTAAAGCCAGCCCGAAAGCGCAAAATAAAGCTATTTGCCGAAATATGCCTATACCTGAAAAAAATAAAAGCGCAAAAGTCAAAATCGAAGTAGCTGCGCTTACGGATAGAGGGGCAAACATCTTTTTTGTGCTTAAAAATCTTTCTTCTTTTTTTGAAGCGCGCAGAGCAAAATACATGTACACGGCATAATCTATGCATAGTCCCATCAAAACCGCGCCGAACCCCAAAGTTATTGCGGAAATTCCTCCGAAAATTCTATAAGTTACCACTGCGGAAACCGCGATGACGACTGGCGGAACGGCATAAATAAAAAGAGCTTTTTTATCCCTGAAAAAAAATGCAAATAACAATGTCATTAAAACGGATGAAATCAAAAAAATTTTTTTTAAGTCTGTAGTTATGATATCGTTATTTTCAACTGTATAACGCTCAGCTCCCGTATAAAAAGCCGTAACGCCTGCTGGAAGCTTTTGTGTTATTTTTTTAAAAGCCGTGTCGTATTTTGCCGCAGAATTCAAATCCAAAGACTTCTGGTCACTATCAAAGATAATAAGAACGGTTGTCCCGTCGGCCGAAGAAATAAATCCGTCCCGCATCAAAAGCGACGAAGAAATGTTAAGACGTTGAAGTGCGCCTGCAAAAATTGGAATCATGCCGATTGGATCTGAAAGAATAAATTTCTGCATAAAAGATCCTGCGGGGAAATACAGGTTTTGTGCGTTTTCTTTCATTTTCAAAGACAGTGCGTCTTTTGTTATCAGCGGCTCGATGGCTTTTTGAAAATCGTCATTCCATATCTGCGGCGCTTCATAATAACAGGATAAAATGAAATCCTCATCTATTTTCGGAACGCGCATATTTAAATCTTGCTGTTTTGTAAAATAATTCATTATGGTTTCCGCACCTTCGTGTGCCAACTGAGGTGAGTCACCTTCTACGGTAACAAAAATTTTTGAAGAAATAGGAGAATTGCCAAACAGCTTTATTTCTTTGGATAGAACTGAAGGAAGCATTTCAGAAATATCTTGTCCGAAACGTATTTTTGAAAACATAAAACTACATGCCACAAAAGCTGCAAACAAAAAAGCAAGATAAAGTTTTCTGTATTTATAAATGAAACTTAAATTAAATTTCAAACGCATTTTCCGGAAGTTCTCCATCAATTTTTGTGCCGCCAAAAGTTATTACGGTCTTGCCTCCGCTTTTTTCAGAAATGATTACACGTTCGATCGCAGCAGAATTTTTTGCAAACTCAATTGCTATATCGCTAATTTCCTGATCTTTCGAATCGTCTTTTGGATATAAAATTATTCCGATGCCGCTTTTTTTGATTTTGTAAACTTTTGATATCTTTTCTTTGTCCATAGCAATAAAAACATAAAGTTGTTTTATCATGGCGGACATTACTGTCCGACTGCTTATATCTTTTATTTCCCTTCTTCCATCTTCATCCTGCCATGATATTATTTTTGCACCTTTTATTACAAATCCATATCTAAAAGGAAAAGAATATTCCCATCTAAGATTATCTGGTGATTTAAAATAAAATATTCCTTTGCTTATGAGAGGCTGTTCGGCAATCGCGATATGTTTTTCTATTTTGAAAGAGCTGTATATGGTTTTGACTTTTGTAAATTTTGCAAAATCGTCCTGCGCATTTGCGGCATTTTCCTGCGTAAAAGCGATAGACGCTAAAAATGACAGACATGCGGCACAAATAAAAATGGAATCCTTTATTTTTTGATATAACTTTTTCATATATTTGCGTCCGTTATTTCAAAAATTCTCAGTTCGCCTTCGGCAATAAGCGTATCGTTTACTAAAATTCCGGCTTTTACCATATGCAAGGAAGCAAATTCGTCAATTTTATCTATCATGCAGATTACTATATCGTTTTCTTTGGCATCATTATAAAATTTGAAATTTTTTACACTTACAAGAAAACCTTTTAAAAAAGGTTTTTTATCATGCTTCTTCTGGTATCCGTCAACGGCAGCCAGAGCCTGTGCGGCCATTTCGATAAGCGCTGTCCGTAAGACAAAACCTTTTTCATCCAGAAAAATAAAATCTTTTTTTATCGAAAAAGAAACTTTTCCCGAATTTTTGCTCTCTTCAAGAATATGGTCCACAAGTAACATCGGCGGCTTGTGAATCATAACTTCCGCAGCGTCAAAATCTTTAATCATTGTGCAAATCGTTTTCAAGCTCTTCTATTTGAGCCAAATTTATATTCGTCGTGATTACTTTATCCAATTTTGATACCCATTTATTATATTTTGCGTGAATCGAATTTCTTCTGGCGTTATAATTCATATTTTGGCTGTCCAGATAAGATATTTCATATCCGTTGGCGTCAAATCTTATGCTCACGCTGACTTTGTGAACGCGCACCATCAAATGCGCTTGTATTTCTGTATCGGAAACCTTTATCGCCGTCCATTTGCATACTTTACAAGCTTTCAGTATGGCGAGTTCGACAATTTGGGCATCCTCTGCGGAAAGATGAGTTGTAAAAGGTTTTATGTGTACAGCGGAAGCGGACAATGCCGGCGACACTGACAAAAATAACACACACACAATAACAAAAAATTTTTTCATAATTTTTCTCCTGGTCAGCTGCAAGCTGCTATTAATCTCTATGGGATATTATAAAAATACGACTTGCACACTCCAAAATTCTCTTTGATTTTATCTTTTCTTAGAACTTGCTTCTTTTTTCAATTTGGTTTTTATTATAAATACGTCATCATTTCGTTTTTTGAAGTTCGGCGACTATAAGTTCTTTTACATGCTGAGCCATTTTTAAAGAACCAGCTTCAAATTTAAACTTTTCCGGCAAAACCGCGTCAAGCTGAATATATTTGATAGATGTCTGTTTCGGAAACCATGTTTCTCTGGGAAGCATTTCATTCAGTCCTTTTATGGCAAAAGGTACAACTGGACAACCTGAACGCAAAGCTATCTCAAAAGCAAGCGAACGAAAGCGTCCTGTTTTGCTTTGTCTTGTTCCTTCCGGAAAAATCCCTATGTGGATCCCTGATTTAAGTTTTTCAAGCGCAAGCTGTATTATCTCTTCTGCCGTCTTATTGTCGGAATTGATATATCCGGCTTTTTCTATGTATCTGCCATAAAAAACTATTCTAAAAGGCCAGCCTTTTGCTATACATACAAGATTTTTTACGCCGAAATCAAAAAACACAAAAGTATCACACATACAAGAATGATTTGCCACAAGAACCGACGGTTGTTTGGGAAATTCGGTTTTTACCACATTTTTATTAAAAAAAGAAATGAATTTTATGGCAAGCTGTACGACTTTCCCTTGAAAATATAAAAAATTTCTTAACTCTTCCGCTTTATAGCCAGTCAATACAAAATACGGATATGCAAAAAAACCGGACAGACTAAGCCATATACATATGGCAATCATAAACGGAAAAGCATAGATTCTTTTTAACAAGTCAGGCATTTTATCATTACTTTTCAAGCTTTTTTCTGGTTTTGCATGAGCTCTTCTATATAATCGTAAAGGTCTTTAAGCGTCATGATTTTTTCGACCTGATAATTTGTCCTGATTTTAATTTTAAACGCCTGCTCCAAAACGATTACCATATCAACGGCATCAAGGCTGTCCAGTCCTAAATCTGCAAAAAAGTTTGCTTCCGGTTTCATCTTTTCCGCTTCAAGCTCGAATTCTTTAATAAGCGCTTCGTTAACTGTTCTGATAATTTCTTCTCTGGTCATCTGTTTCTCCTGTGATATGTGGCAAAGGCACTTGCAACGCAGCTCTATTTGCCAGTATAATTTTTTCGATTGCGCCGTAAACGGAGAAACCGAAAAATGTATTTAAATCGTTTATGTTAAAATCTTCAGATTTTATCTGCAAAATCATTTTATTTGTATTTTCTCACTATCAGCGAACAATTTGTACCGCCTAAAGCAAAACTGTTTTTCATAAAAGTGTTGACTGTTAACTTTTGTTTCTGTGAAATATGTTTGATTCCCGTACATTCTTTATCTATATTGTCAAGATTTAACGTTGCGGCAAATTCTCCGCGCTGAGCCATATCCAGTGCGGCGATAAGTTCAAGAGCTCCGCTTGCCGCCATAGTATGGCCTATATGTCCTTTTAAGCTGTGTACAGAGGGGGGGGATGATGCAAAAATATTTTCTATGGCTTTGCTTTCTTCGATGTCTCCCGCCAAAGTGCTTGTTGCATGAGCGCTTATAAAATCTATTTCCAAAGGTTCAATGCATGCATTTTTTAAAGCCAGAGTCATACACTCGCTTATACATTTGCATGAAGGATGGGATATGCTTTTTGTTTCCGTGTTTGTGCCAAAACCTATTATTTCACCGTAAATTTTTGCGTTTCTTTTCAGAGCGCTTTCAAGCGATTCGATAAACAGCATTCCACAGCCTTCGCCACACACTATGCCGCATCTTGAAGCGTCAAAAGGACGCGAAGCTTTTTGCGGGGTATCGTTGAAATTGCTGCTGGCGGCGTTCATGATTGCAAAACATGCGGTCATTATGGGGTGATATTCGTCTGTTCCGCCGCATAAAGCGCGTTCAGTAAAACCGCTGATTATAGAATGATATGCAAATCCTATATTTATAAGACTTGTGGCACAAGCAGTACATATACCAAATCCAGGTCCGTTTATATCAAAAGCTTGAGCAATATTTGCAAGCGGGGAATGATTCATAACCTGAAAAACAACGGAAGTCTTTACGGTGTCAAACTCTTTCTTTTTATATTTTTCTACAAACTCTATCCATGTTTCCATAGCGCTTATCGTGGAACCGAGGTACAGCGAAGTTCCTTTCGGAACTTTTTCAAACCCGGCGTCTGCAAGCGCTTCTTTAACGGCCGCAGCAGCATACAAAGACATTTTAGACATAGAACGCCTAAACTGGCGCGGAATATAAGAAAAATCCATCTGCGGCACAGTAGATGACACGCAGCTGGAAATATCTGAAATCGATGCAAGTTCCTCATTAAAAAGTATGCTGCTTTTTCCGTTAAGCATGTTGTCCGCAAGAAGAGAAGCGCCCGCACCATAAGGCGAAATTGCCCCTACTCCAGTGATAACCACTTTTTTTCTGTCCGAATGCAAAGTCAAGGTATCCCCCAAAATAAATAATCTATAATGACAATCGCTGATGTAGTCTGCAAAAACCGCATTTTCCAACCTTTATTTTTTATGCTGCATTAAGCGCTTGTTGTTAAGCTGATATTTTCTTTTATATCGTTTTGCCTGTCTATAAGTTTATCTAATAAAAAAGCTGAAATCATAGCACCTACAAGTCCCGGAGCTATAATCGACTGACCCACAAGAAACAGTCCGGGCACTTTCGTAATGGGTATAACATTGGCGTAGTTGTGTCTGCGCATAATGCCGTAACTTCCGTAATAGTTTACATAGCGTTTAAAAGTACGGGGAGTAGAGGCCTCAATAAATTTTATATTTTTGGAAATACCGGGCCACTGTAGGTCAAGCCTTGTTTTTATTTCGTTTGTAAATTTCTCTTTCTTGGTTTTATATTCATTTTCTGGAATATTCCAAAATTTTTCATCGCTGTCCACGGACAAAACCGCGCATATTACTCTCGAATTTTCAGAACTTTTTCTGGAAAAAATTTTGCCAGAATTAACGTTGACATACATAAAATCTTTAAACCCATTGAGCAGCCCTTCCGAATCCAAAAAACCCGCATTGTTGACATTCTGTCCGAAAAAGTCTCCTTTTATTACGCCGAACAACATAAAAAATCCGCGTGTTTCTTTCATGGTGTTTATTCTTTCAATATTCTTTTTTCTATAAACGCCTTGCGGTGCGATTTTTATAAACTCTTTTGGGTGAACGGCAGAGACGCATATATCGCAATTGGAATGCGAACCGTCCGCACAGATGACTTTTTTTATTGCGCCATTTTCTTCTATTTTCAAAACTTTTTTATCCGTAAAAATTTCCGTTCCCTTTTCTTTTAATGCTTTGATGAAAATATCGACAAGCCTGTCTCCTCCGCCTTTTAATTTCCATGCGCTTTCATACATTATCCCGCTGCAGCAGCAGTGAAGCATAAACGAAGCTTCTTTCGGTGGCACGCCGTAGAGAACAGACGTAAAGGAAAGCAGTGTTTTAAGTTCCGGTTCTGTAAAGCATTCGTTTAAAACTTCGTCAAGCGTTTTGCCGCTGCTTAAAAATTGAAAAAGTTCTTCGTTTGAATGCCACTTTTTATGAAAATTTAAAAAAGGTTTTCCTTTTATTTCTTCACGTACCATGCTGAGATACTTTTTAATGCCCTGCTCTTCATGCGGAAAAAATTCAATCAACCTTTTTTCAAGCCTTTCATAGCCAGAAGGTATTTTGAAAACTCTTTTTGATTTTACAAGATAAGCATTGTCATAACCATCTGGATCGCATGCTTCTACTGGCACATCTAAGCCGAGTTTTTTAAACATATATCCGCCGGCTTCATCTTTTCCTAAAACGCCAGAATAATGAAATCCCGTTTCAAAATGAACGCCCTGCCTGTTAAAGCCTGCAAGTAAAGGAGCAACAACCAAAGATTGTTCAAACACTGCAGCTTTTTTGCCTTTGTTTGCAAACAATAGAGCAGAAGTTAAACCAGACATCCCGCTTCCTATTACTATTACATCATATTTATCTTTCAGCGTATAATTCACTGTATGCTCTCCATTTTTTAACTGTCCGTTTACGCACCCATGCCGCCGGTAACCTGAAAAACCTGCCCTGTAATATATCCAGATTTTTCCGAAGCAAGATACGAGACCATGTCCGCAATATCGCGAGCTTGGCCTAGCCTGCCGAGAGGTATAATTTTTAAAATCTGTTCCATCGGAAGACCTTCCAGCATTTCCGTTTCGATAAAACCGGGGGAAACGGCATTTATCAAAACATTTCTTTTTGCCGTTTCTGCTGCCAAAGATTTTGTTGCGCCGATAAGACCGGCCTTTGCCGCAGAATAATTGCTCTGTCCGGGAACGCCGAAATGAGCGGCAGCCGAAGTAATATTTATAATTCTTCCTTTCCTGTTTCTCAGCATAAAAGGCAGAACCGTTTTAGTTATATTGAAAAAACCGTCAAGGGTAACGGAAATAACCTCTTTCCATTCTTCTTGCTTCATCCAGATAAGAAGCGTGTCTCTGCGAAATCCCGCATTGTTTACGATGGCAAACGGAGTCTGTGTCTCAAGAAGAGGTGAAAGAGCTTTGTCTGTTTCATCGTAATTTGCAACGTCAAATTTTAAAAGCAAGCATTGTCTGCCGACATTTTCGATTTCATTTTTCACTTTTTGCGCCCGTTCTTCATTTGAACGGTAATTGAGCCATATGTCAAAACCATCTTTGGCCAAAGTTTTTGCAATTTCAGCGCCGATTCCCCTGCTTGCGCCCGTAACTAAAGCAATTTTATTTTCTTTTTTATCTGCCATTTTTCACCCTGCCGTATATATTATTGTATATTTAAAATTCCGTGAGACTCTTTTTTGTTAATTTTAAGTCTTGTTTTCACAAATTTTGAAGGAAGATTCAAAATTATGTTTCCAAAAATTCAACGCTATATTCATAAAGAGATGCCTCTTTGCATATTTTCGGTTTTGCCAGAGATTATCTCAATTATTATATCTTTTGTTTTTGCATATAAGATATTTAAAATCCCAATGATTATCTCAATGCCTGTCTTGTCAACGTCGTTTGCTTTGCACATAAACAGTAAAAATAAAAACCACTACAAAAATTAATAATTTTTTCATCGCTCTTTCCAGTTATTGAATTTTTAAATTTTAGCAAATTATTATAAGATTTTGCTATTTTTTCAAAGTATTCAAGTTCCGCAGGCCAATATAAAATTGAAAAAGATATATACGAATTGTATTAATGTCAAAAAAATGCTTTAATATTTGGCATAATTTTAGTTTATATACAAAAAAGGGGGTGAAATGGCTCATAGGACTTAGGTTTTCGTTTGAAAGTTTGATGTTTAAAAATTGGAAAAGGAGTTTTTACTAATGAAAAAATTTATTAGTTTAGTTATGGCAATAGTTTTATTTGCATCCTCTTCATATGCTGGAATTTTAGACAGTGTTAAGTATTACGGAGAAGGTTCTTTTTACGGAGCTGCATCGCAAGGAATGAACGATTATCTCAGTGGAACAGGTTTTTACGGAATATTAGGACTACAGGCAGATGTCTATGAAAACATTACGGCTTCTTTTGCCTTAGGATATACTAGATTGTGGGGAAATAACTTAAATAATCCTGTTAGCGGAGTTCCTGTAGAGGACAATAATTATGGTTTATTAAATAATCTTAAAATAGTTGAAGCAAACATCGCTTTCGACAAAATATTTGATGTTGAAGGTTTGAAGATAAAAGTCGGTCGCCAGTTTTACGGCGATGAAGATTCTACAGTAATGTATTTTGGAGTAAGAAGAGATGACCCTCTCAGAATCCTAAACAAAAGTGCAATTACTTCTATAGATGCCATAACCGCATATTACGAAAATGAGCATATAAAAGCTAACGCCGTATTTGCAACCTTTCAAAACTACAGCGCGAACTCGGGAAAAAACAATAATACAACTCTTAGTGGTATAGATTTTAAATATTTGAATATTGCCGATATGATTGATATTGAAGGCTACTTTTACGACATGGAAAATCTTTATTCTGTCAGGCATTACGATATTTTAGGTGCTAAAGGAACTTTCCATAAAGATTTTATTAATGAAAATGTTTTAACAGCTTCGGCTGAAATTGCAAAAAATTTTGCAGGCGAAGATATATTAAGTGCTGATGTTGAAAGCCTTGATACTAATTTAATTAAATTGGACGCTTCTTTTGAGATAAAGAACATCGGACTTACACCGAGAGCTTCCGTAGGGTTTTTTGGAGGCTGGGATAAAAAAACTGGAGTCAAACATTTCAGATCTTTCGGAAACTATGCTCCCGGTTTGATAAGCATTAATGAAGCCACCAGTGAGGACTTTGTTGATTTACAGGTTGCTAATTTAGGGGCTGACTATACTTTAAAAAAGTTCACTTTCAGTGTAGACTTTTTTAATTTCGACTATAGGCAGTACGATGGGTCAAGTAATGCCTTTCCGCAAGGCGAATTAGATTTGCAAGTAACATACGCTTATACGGAAAATATAGACTTCAATATAGGTATAGGACATTTGTTTGCAAAAAAATCCGACAATGACATTGCTTATACACAAGCCGGCTTGTCATATAAGTTTTAAAAAAAACATAAAAAATAGGCGGGAAAATAATTATTTCCGTCTGTTTTTTATTATACAGTCAATAATGAATATCCGCACAGCAAGCTGTGCGGATATTCATTATAAAATAGTTTTGTTTGGTTAAGAATAAGCATATACATTGACAATGAAATATTTTAAAGATATAATTATTTATATAAAAATGATGATAATACCGCTCATATTGAAGAATATGCGCGGTTTTATTTGATATGGAAACCGAAACAATTATGCCAAATGAAATTATCTTAACGCTTATCGTTGCAGTTCCCATCTTCTTCTCTTTTCTGCTTCCGATAATAGGCTGGCTTTCAGAAAAAGCAAGAAATATTACTGCACTTTGCCTTGCTTTGATTACTTTTATATTGTGTCTTTTAATGTCGCCCACCGTTTTTTCCGGCGAGATAATTACATTTTATTATGATTTTCCTTTGGGTCTCAATTTCATATTAAAGGCCGACGCTTTTGCACTTTTCTGCGCTCTTGCTTCTTCTTTGGTTAGCTCTGTGATAATTTTTTATTCATTTGAATACATAAATCGCCATCAAAATCAAAACGAATACTATTTTATAGTGTTATTGTTCTTAGGTTCTATGATGGGAATAATTTTTTCTGCAAACCTTATATTTCTTTACATTTTCTGGGAAATGACAGCTCTTGCTTCATGGCGTTTGATAGGTTTTTTTAGAAAAGAAGATTTTATAAGACGCGCAAACAAAGCTTTTATGGTTACTGCAGGCGGCGCTCTTTTGATGCTTGCGGGCTTTATTATGCTTGCCGAGCAGGCAGGCACTTTTGATTTTGCGGGCATTCATACCGCTATTGCTCCAGGAACTGTTAAAAATATTACAGTTTTTTTAATTTTGTGTGGAATTTTTGCTAAATCGGCGACTTTTCCTTTTCATACTTGGCTTGCGGATGCAGGTGTCGCACCTTCGCCGGTTACGGCACTGCTTCACGCTGCAGTGCTTGTAAAAATAGGTGTGTATGTTTATGCCAGATTGTTTAACGGGGTAATCATTCCTTCGGAAACGGTAAAAATTACAGTATTTGTTATAATAGCTTTGAGTGCTTTCATATCTGGCGGTGCGGCTCTTATAGAAAAAGATATAAAAAGAATAATAGCTTTTTCTACGGTAAGCCAGTTGGCTTTCATATTTTTGGGTTTTGCAGCGGGGTCGCGTTTGGCTTTTGCGGGTTCGATGTTGTTTATACTCATGCATTCTGCGGCAAAAGCTGGACTGTTTCTTAGCGCAGGAATAATAGAACATGAAACGCATACGAAAAATATAATGCAGATGGGCGGACTGGCAAAAGTTATACCTATAACTTTTGGCGCTTTTCTTTTATGCATGATGTCGATAATAGGAATTCCTCCTTTGGGCGGGTTCTTCAGCAAGTTTATAGTAATAATCGGAACGGCAGATGCGGGATATGCGGGGGTTTCGGCAGTTTTTGTCGCTGCGGCAACTCTTACAATACTTTATATGCTGAGAGTGTTTTATAAAGTGTTTCTTGCACAGCCCGCCAGTTCGTTTTCTGTGCATAAATCAGGCATATTTTCTCCGATGAATTTCAGCGTGATGCTGCTTGCGGCAATATCTTTGATTTGTGGATTTACTTTCAATTATTTAATGCACATTGCTGAACTTGCCGCAAATCAAATGTTCGGACTAATTAAATGAATACCTTAATATTGTTCCTTATCATCATTCCTATAGTTTGCGCGGCGATTGTTTTTTTGATACCGGAAAAATACAAGAGATATAAAGATATTTTCTTTATAGCCGTAGCAGTATTTAATTTGTGGGCAGTATGCTTTTATTTTACAAAAAACATATTTATATTCTGTGCAGGTGCAGCTTTTGATTTTTCTTTTTCGGTTATAATGTCCAGGTTTTCGGAACTTTTGCTTGTCATTTCGGCCGTCTTTGTCCTTTTAGCTTCGATTTTTGCCGTAAACAATATGAAAAACAACCCAAAAAGTCCGCTTCTTAATGCCGGGATGCTTCTTGCCGTGTCGTTTGTCAACGGAGCTGTTATAACAGATAGTCTTATTTTTCTTTTGATTTTTATGGAAGCGATGGCGATTCCTTTTGTTATGATGATACTTTCATCTGAAAACGACAACAAAAAACTTGCTGTAAAAGCTTTTACGATTACAGCAATAGCCGATTTGTTTTTGATGATGGGAATCGGATTTATCTATTCACTGGCAAAAACTATGAACATGTCAGAAGTTTCTTTAAATCTTACGGGCTTGCTTCCGATAACGGCTTTCGTATGTGTGATAATCGGTGCGGCGGGTAAACTTGGCGTGATGCCTTTTCACAGTTGGCTGCCGGAAGCTTCTGAAAAAACGCCAGTTTCATTTATGGTTTTTATGGCTACGGCAGCCGAAAAAATTTTGGGTATATACATATTGTATGTGGCATTAAAAATGTTCGGCGTTGAAAACGGTAATTGCGTGACTTACATTTTGATGGGTTTTGCGGCGGTTAGCGCGTTTGTTTCTGCTCTTATGTCAAACAGTCAGAAAAGTTTTAAAAAAATGCTTGCTTACACAAGCATAAGCCAGGGAAGTTTTATGATGATTGCCATGCTTACAGCTCTTCCTATAGCTGTTGCGGGCGCGGTTTTACATCTTTTGGCTCATACGATTTATAAATCATGTTTGTTTTTCATAGCAGGCATTATTGACGACAGTAAAACCGAAACTGTATCGTATAAAAAAAATCCGTACATATTTTTGTGTTTTATTTTAGCTATAGCTTCTTTCATAGGCATTCCTTTTTTTGCAGCATTCTACTCTAAAGAGATGATTTACGAAGGCGCTTTGCATCTGGGCGTCGTTTGGCATATAATAATGGTTCTTGTGACGTTTTTTTGTTCGAGCGCGGCTTTAAAATGGTTAGGGAAAATATTTTTTAACAATGATGACGAATTTTTTGAATATCCGCTGACTTCTATGATACCGGTGCTGACAACTGCTTTTCTCTGCTTGCTGTGCGGAATATTTAGAAATATACCTGAGGCAATAATCCAAACTGTGATTCCTTTTCCATCAGAAGAAAATGCAAATCTTATTTTGATAATAGTTTCCTCTTCGGCTTTAGGCATTGTGTTTATAAATTTTATAATCGGACACAAAAAATATAAAAATGGCTTAGGTTTTGTAAAACCGATTATTTCTTCTTTGGGAATAGACAAACTTAACGAAAATGAAAATGCAGACCCGTACAATATGGCAATGAGCATATACGATTATTTTGCCGAAGCTTCTTTCAGTTTTGACAAAGCTCTAAACTGGGTTTACGATATTGCTTTTGTGAAGCCAGTATTGTTTTGTTCACAGCAACTTGACAAAGTCCATAACGGAAGTCTTTCAAGATACATACTATGGGCGCTATGCGGGTTGGCTTTAATAATTTTATTTTTTGTATAGAGGACAGATGACGGCATCAATTATTTTTATTCCTGTTTTGTTGGTAATATTGCTTAATATTCCGCGTTTGTCGGGTAAAACGGCATATTATGCCGCATTGGCGTTTTTTGTTTATCAGCTTGTGTCGGTATTTTTTGTCGATGCGGGTTCGGCTCAGTTCGCACAGTTGATAAGTAAATGGTTTCGCTTAAACATTTTTGCAGACGGCATATCCAAAATAATGATAATTTCAACCGCTGTTGTTGCTTTTTCGGCTCTTATGACATCAAAACCTTTCATAAAATATGACAGCAGACTGTTTTCTTTGTCAAATCTCATACTGCTTGCAGCAGCCGGCATAAACGGCATAGTTTTTGCCAGAGATATTTTTACGATTTATGTTTTTGTGGAAGTTATAGCTGCCGCTTCTTATATAATGATAGCTTTGGATAAAACCGAGAGTTCTCTGGAAGGCGGTTTTAAATATTTGATGCTGTCTTCAATCGCGACCGTAATGATGCTTTTTGCCGTAGCTTTATTTTTTCTTGCCGCTGGAGGAACTGGGTTTATGGAAATATCGGCGGCATTACGGAATTTTGGCGGAAATCCCGTTGTCTTGCTTGCTATAATGCTTTTCATGAGCGGGCTTTTAATAAAAGGCGGGTTGATACCTTTTCACGCTTGGCTGCCGGGTGCTTACTCTTCGGCTCCTGCGGGAGTTTCTGTATTTTTGGGCGGAATTATAACAAAAACGACTGGAATTTTTACGCTTATAAGATTTTTTTATTCTGTTGTCGGTTTTAATGAGAATGTGAAAATGGTTCTTCTCATAATCGGTTCTTTATCGATAATTATCGGTGCAATTGCCGCGATAAAGCAAAAAGATTTCAAAAAAGTTTTGGCTTATTCGAGTATAAGTCAGGTAGGATATATAGTTTTGTCGCTTGGCGCCGGAACGGCTTTTGGCGTTGCCGCTGCCGTTTTCCATATTTTTAATCATGCAATATTTAAATCACTTTTATTTGTTAACTCGGCTGCCATCGAGAAACAGACAGGCAGACGCGACATAGATACTTTTGGCGGGCTGGGATATAAAATGCCTATTACTTCCGTAACGACTGCTATAGCGTTTTTGTCTGCTTCGGGAATTCCGCCTCTGTCCGGTTTTTGGAGCAAACTTTTTATAATTCTGGCATTGTGGTCTGCCGGCTATAAAGGTTTTGCTTTTGTAGCCGTGCTTGCCAGCATTTTGACCATGGCATATTTTCTAAATCTTCAAAAGAAAGTATTTTTTGGCGAGATATCCACTTCAGTTGAAAATGTCAAAGAAGCGGCCTTGTCGTTTACCATACCGCAGATTATTTTGTGCGCCATAACTGTTTTATCGGGGATAGGTTTCTTTTATATAGTAAAAGTTTTAATTTTTCCATCTGCGGGAATCATATATCAATAATTTTAAAACAAATAAGAGGTATTTTTTAATGTTTGCCCATGTTTTGTTATTGTCATTGATAATTGTCTGTGCGGCTTTTGCCGTAGTACGCACCAGAGTCATACGTGCGGCTATAATGCTTGCGGCTATAAGTATACTCGTAACGATAACTCTTTTCCTTCTTAAAACTCCCTTGGCGGCAATATTCGAACTTTCGGTTTGTGCGGGACTTATAACGGTTATTTTTATAAGCGTAATAAGTTTGACAAACCCTTTGACAAAAGAAGAGCGCAGCGAAGAAAGAGAAAATATGTTTAAAAAATTTCTTCTTCTTCCTGTTGTAATAATAGTGTGTGCAGCGGCATTTTATATGCTTACAAAAGGGATAAATTTTATACCTGTTTCGGGTGTGGAAACCGTCGAAATTTCTGATAAAGCGGAAATATGGCATTTACGGCAGATAGATTTGATAGGACAGATAATAATAATTTTGACGGGCGTTTTTGGAGTCGTAGTTTTGTTTAAAGATAATAAGGATGATGAAAAATGAGTTATGAATCTTTAATGCTTTTCAAACTGTATTTGATAACCGCTCCGGTCCTGTTTGTAATCGGCGTTTATGCGATTATTATAACGAGAAACATCATTTCCATAATAATAGGGCTTGAAATTATGACAAAAGGCGTTACTATTCTGCTTGCAGCAGCTGGCTTTTTTAACGGAAGACCGCAGACGATAGAACCTTTGATTATAACGATGATAGTGGTCGAAGTTGTCATTTTAATGATTTCGTCTGGATATATAATAAATCTGGCTAAAAAACATAATTCTTTAAGCGTCGAAAATATAAAAAAGGTTAAAGGATAAAAATAGAATGGATTGTCCATTTGCTTTAATTTTAATTCTGCCTCCTGCGGCATTTATATTATTGTTGGTTTTTTTCGTTGTTATTTCTTTTTTTACGGAAAGGATATCATATAAAAACCCGGATAACCCGCAGGGAAAAACGAAAGCCTATGCCTGCGGCGAAGATGTTAAAGAACACAGAATCCGCCTCAATTACAGCGAATTTTTCCCTTTTGCTTTTTTCTTTACTCTTATGCACGTCATAGTTTTGATGATTGCGACATCGCCTGAAAAAATTACCGATTCGCTTGCCATTGCCCTGCTTTTTATCGCTGTCGCATTTTTAAGTATATTGATAATATTTCGGAGAGAAAGAAATGATTAAATCTGTTCAAAAACTTATCAACTGGGCTCGTTTAAAATCTCCATGGGTTATACATTTTAATACTGGAGCTTGCAATGCTTGTGACATTGAAATTGTCGCCGCATTGACGCCCACTTACGATTTGGAACGGTTTGGGATACAGCTAAAAGGAACACCAAGGCATGCTGACGTTCTTTTGTGCTCGGGACCTGTAACAAGACAGATAAAAGACAGACTGGTTAGGATATACGAACAGCTTCCTGAACCAAAATTCGTGGTCGCGGTCGGCACGTGCGCTTGTTCTGGCGGTGTTTTTGAAGGCTGTTACAATATGCTGTCTGGCATTGACGAAGCGATTCCAGTTTCTGCCTATATTCCGGGCTGTCCCGCAAGCCCCGATGCCATTATTGACGGCGTTTCTAAACTGTTAAAAAATTTTGAAGAAAAAGTAGAACGATATTTAAAAGAAAAAGAGGGGGCAAAAGATGGAAAATGATCACCCCATATCCACAAAAATTATAAGCAAATATCCCGAACTGGCTGAAAGCATAAAAATTCAAAGGGAAAAAAGAATATGGCTGAAAGTACCTTATGCTCAGTTTCGCGAATTTTTAGAGTTTGCCGCAGCAGATTTGAAAGTTGACATTTTTTGCATGCTTACCGGCATTGACGATAAAGAAAATTATTCTTTTATCTATCATATGGCTGACGCAGACGGGCTTATGCTTAACATAGAGACTTCCATTTCCAAAAATGGAGAGCTTGTAATTAAAACGGTCACAGACATGTATCCTGCGGCAGATTTACAGGAAAGAGAAGTTTTTGATTTGCTCGGTATAAAAATAGACGGTTTAAAAGAAGGAAAGAGATACCCTCTGCCGGACGATTGGCCCGAGGGAGAATATCCTTTAAGAAAAGATTGGACACAGGACAGATTGGATAAAAAAACTCCTTCGCAGCAGGTTAAGGAGGAAACAAATGCCTAAAAAATTGGTAATACCCATAGGTCCGCAGCATCCTGCATTAAAAGAGCCTGCAAGTTTTGACGTCACTTTGCAAGGTGAAAAAGTCGAAAATATTCTCGTAAAACTCGGATATAATCATAGAGGTATAGAAAAAGCCTGCGAATCAAAACCTTATTTGCACGATGTTTATCTTATAGAAAGAGTCTGCGGGATATGTTCGCATTCGCATTCGACTTGTTTTATACAAGCGATTGAAGAAATAATCGGATTAAACGTTCCGATGAGAGCAAAATACATACGTTCAATCATAGGCGAAATGGAGCGCATTCACAGCCATCTTTTATGGCTCGGAGTTGCAGCGCATGAAATAGGTTTTGACACTTTGCTCATGTACACGTGGCGTGACAGAGAAATAATAATGGATTTACTCGCTTTTCTTACGGGAAACAGAGTGAATTATGCAGTCAATGTAATAGGTGGAGTAAGAAAAGACATCGAAGAAAGTGAAAAAGAGCAAATACTAAAAGCTATCGAAGCTCTCGAAGAAAGAACAAAATATTATATTCAGGTGTGCAGGGAAGAGATAACACTGATTAAAAGGCTTTCGAAAGTCGGCTATTTGTCGCCGGAAGACGCCATAAGAATGGGTGTTGTCGGACCTACGGGAAGAGCTTCAAAAGTAACAAGAGATGCCAGAGCGGAAGATTCTTACGCGGCTTATGGCGAAATTGATTTTAAAGTGGTTTCGGATGACCACTGCGATGTTTACGGAAGAGCTTTGGTGCGCGTAGGCGAACTTATGGAATCTTATTCGATAATAAGACAGTTGATTAAAAAGCTTCCTGATACACCTTTGAAAGTGCCAGCGCCTTTAAGAGTACCGGCAGGTGAAGCGATAAGCAGATACGAAGCGCCCAGAGGTGAAGATGTCCATTACGTGCGTTCGAATGGAACGGATAAACCGGAAAGAGTAAAGCTCAGAGCTCCTACCCTTGCAAATGCTCAGGCGGTTTCGACAATGCTTGAAAAAGGTTATCTTGCCGACGTAACCATAGTTATAGCTGCAATAGACCCCTGTTTTTCGTGCACTGACAGAATGATACTTGCCGTAAATGATAATCTTTCAAAAAGTTCTTCGGACATTACATGGAAGCAGCTCAGAGAACAAAGCATAGAATGGCATAAGAAAAAAAGAGGAATCGATTTTGCTAAAGTGAAATTGAACATTAAATAATTAGGATAGAATATGGTTTCAGCTTTATTTTCAATTTTTATTTTTCCGGGTTTTTTGTTTCTATTTATTTTGGCGCTAGCTGCTGAATATATGGACAGAAAACTTTACGCCAGAATGCAAAACAGAGTAGGACCGCCCTGGTTTCAGCCTTTTGCTGATTTGGTCAAACTTCTGGCAAAAGAACTGATAATTCCGGAAAATGCCGACAGAAAAATTTTTAAACTTCTGCCTTTGGTAGCCTGTGCGGCGGCTGTTACAGCGTTTTTGTTTGTCCCTGTATGGAAACCAGACACGCTGTTTACTTTCAAAGGCGATATAGTTGCGGTAATTTATATAATGACAATACCAACTCTTACTTATTTCTTGGGAGGCTGGTACTCAAGATCGCTTTACTCGCTTATAGGTTCGATGAGAGTTTTGACACAGCTTTTTTCTTACGAAGTGCCGCTTCTTATGGCAGTTCTCGCTCCTGGAATTCTTGCAAGTTCATGGACATTTTCAACCGTCATAAATTTTTATTCTGGCCGTGGATTTTTATTTCTGGTTAATGTCATAGGTTTTGTAGTGGCGCTAATAGCGGTACAGGGAAAACTTGAGAAAGTTCCTTTTGACATTCCCGAAGCGGAAACCGAAATTGTCGCGGGTACGTTTACCGAATATACAGGACCCTTATACGCATATTTTAAACTTGCGATGAATATGCAGACGATAGCAGTATCTACACTGCTTGTGGCTGTTTTCATGCCTTTCGGTTACAATTGCGGATTTATTTTCGGGATACTTGTATATTTGCTTAAAATTGCGTTTATCATAGCTCTTCTTACCATAATAAGAACGATTTTTGCCAGAATAAGAATGGATCAAATGGTAAGATTCTGCTGGAAATATCTTGCGCCGCTTGCTCTGCTTCAGCTTACAATAAATATAATTATAAAGGCTGCCACACAATGAAAAAATTAGGAAAAATGCTTTTTGAAGCTTTATCTTTTCTTTTTAAAAAGCCTGTTACTTCGGAATATCCTAAAAAGAGACGTCCGATTCATGACAATATCGCTGGGATGATATCTTTTGAACAGATAAAATGCATAGGCTGCGGAATGTGTGTGAGAAATTGTCCCGCGCATGCGATAAAAATAACAAAAGTTGCCGATAAAGTGTTTAGCTGCGTGCTTTCTCTGGCAAACTGTATTTTTTGTTCGCAGTGCGTTTTATCGTGTCCTAAAAAAGCTTTGCATACTACCGACAATTTTGAACTTGCGCAGATAGACAAGTCCAAATTAATCGTTAAACTTGAAGAACTCACACCTAAGATGGAAAGTGTGGAACCTATTAAACAGCAGGAAATACAGACAGCAAAAAATGAGATGGTTTCCATAAAAAAAGAAATTGCCGCCGCCGTTGGAAATTCGGAAAATAAAGCGAAAGATGCATAGGAAGAGAATACAGAAAAGCGGGCGTTGAAAGATGTGTCTGACAAATAGGATGAAACAAAACCGCTAAACTCTATAAAAAAGAGAAAAAAGCACAATAAATCTCTTTTGCTTTATGGAGAAAATCTGGAAAATCAATTTTGTCAAACCACTAAAATGGAAAAAATCAAAAACATTATCAAAAATTTTCTGAAAGACGCCGAGAGAACTGTGTTTTTGGCCATCGGCTCAGAACTCAGAAGCGACGATTCGGCCGGGATAATTGCCGCAAACGAACTTTTAAAAAAGAGACTGCCGGAAAATTTTAAAGTTATGCTGGGACATACCGCACCAGAGAACCTGACTGGCGAAATTAGGCGTTTTGTTCCCAGCCATTTAATAATATGCGATGCCGCTGACAGCGGTTTAAAAAGCGGAGAGATAAGCATAATTTCACCTGAAGATATACAAGGTGCTGCTTTTTCGACGCATATGATGCCAATGAGTGTGTTCATAAATTATATATCGCACGACACTCCGTGCAAAACACTTATTATAGGAATTCAGCCTGAAAATCTCGAATTTGGAGAAAATGTCAGCATGCCCGTAAAAGAAGCAGCAATAAATATTGCTGAAATTATATTGCAGTCTGTTCCTTTGTAATTCACGATTTTTCTACTGGCAAAAACATTGAAAACTATATAGAATATCAGCATATTTATAAAATCTTTTAAACGGGGAAATATGAAATTTTTAAAATCATTTATTCTGTTTGCATTTTTTATGATTTGTTTTAATTTGCTTGCGTTTGGGTCCGATCAAATTTTTACAGAGTCAAATATAAACGATTCTTCTGCATGGAGCGTTCTTAACAATAGTGCGGCCAGCGTAGGCACAATTACTGGAAATTTTATTTTTACATCATCAAAAAATATAACCGCGGATAATATAACGCTTCGGGCTGACACTGGCTGGAGGACGATTATTTCAAGCGACTCGGGGAGATTTTTTACGGTTTCCGGTGGAAATAGCCTAACTCTTGACAATCTTATTTTTACTAGAGGCATATATGACGGCAGCAATTTAGACGGAGGTGGTGCTATATCCTCTACAGGTACGTCAATTATTTTAAACGGCAATTTTTCAATAGAGTTTGCAAGCTCTTCATTTTTAGGCGGTGCTATTTATGTCCAGTATGGGACAACTACATTTAACGGTTCTTCAAATTTTTCAATGAATTATGCTGTGAGCGGACACGGCGGAGCTATTTATTCCGGAGGTAATGTTATTTTTAGTTCGGGCAGCAGCGTAAACTTAAACGATAACTATGCCGGATGGAACGGCGGTGGAATTTATTCCGAGCTTGGCAGCGTAACTGTCGGCGGCGCGGCAAACATAAGCGGCAATACTGCAAAAACCGGAAGAGGAGGAGGTATTTTCTCCGAAAACGGCGCTTATTTTACTGATTCAAATGCCACAATTTATATATCGTCAAATGCTGCTCAAGATTTCGGCGGCGGCATATACTCCGGAAAAGACATACTTTTTCTTGGAGGCGCCGATATAAAATTAAACAATGCCATGATAGACAGCAGCACTAATACTTTTCATTTCGGCGGCGGTTTGTACGCCGCATCTTCGGTTACTTTTAAAAATGATACGGCTGTAATAAATTTGCAAAATAACAGCGCAAGAGACTCCGGTGGCGCTATATTTTCGTATTCCACGATAACTTTTTTTGGTTCTGCAAATATACAGTCGAATAAAGTTGAAGCCTTATCCGGCGGTGCCATATGGGCTGGCGGGGATATTATTTTCAACAATTCTTCTGCAACCGCGACAATATCTTCAAATATGTCCGTAGAAGGTTCAGGTGGAGCTTTCTATTGCGAAAATGATATAGTGTTTAACGGGTATCTGAAAGCTTCTGGAAATTCTGCAAGCGGCGGTTCAGGTGGAGCGTTTTATTCTAAAACGTTGATGATAAGCGACGGAGCCGAAATATCAAACAATAGCGCAAAAATTCAAGGCGGAGCAATATATATATATGACGGCGTCAGCGATTTTAACGCGCTTGAAAAAGATATTTTATTTACAAGCAATATTGCCGCAAGTATAAAAAATGACATAAATCTCGGAGGAAACGCTGATCTTAATTTAACGGCACTTGCAGCGGCGATAACTTTTAATGGCGGCATAACTTATAGTACGACAACATCTAACAATGTGGTTAACAAATACGGTTACGGTACATTATTTTTAAACGGAATTAATAATTTCCAGCATTTAAATATAACTTCGGGAACCACAATTTTAGGTGGTGGTTCGGTTTTTGAAGCGGTTAACTTTTCTCTTACGGGTTCCGATCATTTTTTAAGCACCGCAGCGACAACGGTATTGGATATGCGCAATAACAATTTGAATGACAATCTTATAATATCTGGAGTTTTAAATTCTACCACCGGCGCAAAAATATATTTTGATATAGACTCAAATACAAATGCTTCCGATAAAATATCTGCGGCTCAGGCAAATATGGAAGGAACATGGATAAAAGTAGGGATAGCGGGAATTGATGCCTACGAGAAAAGTTACAATATATTTTATTCTACCAATGCAAGCGGAACCATGCGCATTGACAATACAAATTCCGAAGGAAAAACCATGCACCGCGTGAATTCGCATCTTGAATATTTTGACGGAGTGGTTCCAAGTACGACAGCTCCCGCTTCATGGGAATCCGTAAATCTTGTTTTAAGCATAGATCAACTGAACGTTATAAATGGGTTAACCAAAAATCAAAAGAAAACGGCTCTTGCTTTAGATAAAGAATATGGCATGGCTTTAGGCGATTTATTCGACATAATAGATAAACTGGATACATTGCCTGATATTGAAAGCAAGAAAAAAGCGCTCACAAGCCTTTCTGGACATATATTTGCAAATGTCATAACGGTTCCGTCGTTAAATATTTCAAAAGACGGCGTTTTTTCAAGGCTGAAAAGAAGTTATTTTATTCCCGATGACAGTCTTATTAAAAGAAACATTTGGGCTCAGGGATATACTGCAGATAATAAGTATAAAGGAGACAAAAATTCTCCAGGAGATTTCAGTGTTTCAAATTCCGGAATGCAGGCAGGTTTTGACACGATGAAAGACGATACGCAGATTTTTGGTTTAAATGTCGGATATACAGATATGAATGCGCAGCAGAACGGCGATACCGTTGGCATAACAGGCTATAATATCGGTGCTTACGGCGCATTTTTCTTTGAAAATAACTTTGAACTCAAACTTGTGCTAATAGGCGGAAGACAAAATTATTCAGCTTCAAGAAAAATAAATTATGCTGATATACAAAGAAGAGCAGATTCGGAATTTAGCGGATACAGCATAAATATGTCAGCTGAATTGGGGTATGACTATTTTTACAGAGATAATATTTATTTCAGGCCTTTGCTGGGATTGGACTATTCTTATGTGACTACTCAGGAGTTTACCGAACAAGGCGCAAACAGTGCAGACTTAACTATTTATGCCGGTTCATATAGCAAAATGAATTCAAGTTTAGGCTTACAGGTAAACAACGGAATAGATATGCGGGCAAAATGGTATGTGGAAACTAAATTTAATTTTCTTCTTGCAGGAACGCGTGCAGCATTTGAAGGAGAGTTTAAAAATACCTCGCAGCCTTTAGAAATTGTCGGTATAGAAAATGATATTCTTTCAATGACTGTCAGCGCCGGAGTGCTTTATGATATTTCAAAGAACTGGAGCGTTTATGCAAATGTCAATGGAATGTTTGTCAGTTCTCAATCAGGCGTTTATGGAAATATAGGCGTCAATTATAAATTTACGACTACATATTTTGATTTTTATGAAAAATGACAATAAATAAATTCTTCAAGCAGTTTATGGCATTTTGTGCAAAGGTCTTTATATACGCTAAGTGACATGAAAGTAAATTTGCCTAAACAGGTAAACTGCATGAATTTTGTTTGCCTTTAGTAACACGGCAGTTATTTTGGGCTATGTAATTGCAGATATTTTCTAGTAAAAAAAATTAAAAAAAGCCTGACATTGTAAAAATATCAGGCTTTTTTATTTATTATATTATTATTTTATTTTCTGCGGCTGCTCTTCATCTTTATTGCACAAGTCCGTGAATGATTTTACTACAAATACTATGGCTACAGCAAAAAATATTACGGCAAGTATCATGTTTAAAGCGCCTTTTGAGTCCAGCACCAAAGCGAGTTCCAATGCTAAAAGTCCGAACAATGTGGTGAACTTTATTATCGGATTCATTGCAACTGAAGAAGTATCTTTAAAAGGATCACCTACCGTATCGCCTACTACACTTGCATTGTGCAGTTCAGTTCCCTTCTGACGAAGATCAACTTCTACAAATTTTTTTGCATTGTCCCATGCTCCGCCTGCATTTGCCATAAATATTGCCTGAAAAAGCCCAAATAGAGCTATTGAAATGAGATAACCAATAAAGAAATATGGTTCTATAAACGCAAAAGCAAGAGTTATAAAAAATACCACTAAAAATAAGTTTATCATACCTTTTTGCGCATATTTTGTGCATATCTCTACGACTTTTTTTGAATCTTGCGTTGAAGCTTTTTCCGACGAACCGTCAAGCTTTATATTTTCTTTTATGAACTCTACCGCTTTATAGGCTCCGCTTGTTACGGCATGATTTGAAGCTCCGGTAAACCAGAATATTACTGCTCCACCTGCTATCAAACCCAGAAGGAAAGGAGCGTGAAGAAGTGAAAGATTTTCAAGTCCTGAAGTTAATCCATTTGTAAGCATGACTATTGTCGAAAAAATCATTGTAGTGGCGCCTACGACAGCTGTTCCTATAAGCACCGGTTTTGCAGTAGCTTTAAAAGTATTTCCGGCGCCGTCGTTTTCTTCAAGAAGAATTTTGGATTTATCAAAAGCCGGGGTAAAACTATATTCTTTTTCAATTTCCTTAGCTGCGTCAGGAATACTTTCTATCAAAGAAAGTTCATATACTGACTGTGCATTGTCTGTTACCGGACCATAAGAATCTACGGCTATAGTAACAGGTCCCATTCCCAAAAAACCGAAAGCGACCAATCCAAAAGCAAATACCGAAGCGACTATAGGATTTACCATGATCACACCTACTCCAAGTGTACTTATAAGATATGATATTCCCATGAGAAGTATAATCGCCACTCCCATCCAGAAAGCACTGAAATTTCCTGCCGTGAGTCCTGCAAGTATATTTAGAGAAGCGCCGCCATTTTTGGAAGACGTCACGACGTTTTGAACAAAAGCGCTTTTTACTGAGGTAAATATTTTTACGACTTCAGGTATGACTGCGCCGGCAACTGTTCCACAGCTTATTATAAGCGAAAGTTTCCACCAGAGTGAGCCGTCACCCAAGCCGCCTATCAAAATTTTTGAAACTATAAAAGTAAACAATATCGATACTACCGAAGTAATCCAGACAAGAGACGTTAAAGGTGCTTCGTAATTCATTTTGTCGGCAAGAGCATATTTGATTTTTGCAAAAAAAGCGTTAATGCCGTAAGAAAGAGCGCTGGCTATAAGCATCAAAAGACGCATTGCAAAAATCCAGACTAAAAGCTGTACTTTTATTTCATCGACGGGTACAGCAAGCGCTATAAACGTTATTAGCGCTACTCCTGTAACTCCATAAGTTTCAAAACCATCAGCTGTAGGTCCTACGGAATCTCCTGCATTGTCGCCTGTACAATCCGCTATAACGCCAGGATTTCTCGCATCGTCTTCTTTAATGTTAAATACTATTTTCATTAAATCAGAACCAATGTCTGCGATCTTTGTAAAAATTCCGCCGGCGATTCTTAATACTGAAGCGCCTAAAGATTCGCCGATTGCAAATCCTATAAAGCAAGGGCCGGCAAAATCTCTCGGGATAAAAAGCAAAATTATAAGCATTATTGTAAGTTCAATGCTTATAAGAAGCATGCCTATGCTCATACCTGCGCGCAGAGGAACCGCATAGCATGGGAAAGGTTTTCCTTTTAAACTTGCAAAAGCTGTTCTTGAATTCGCAAATGTGTTTATTCTCATTCCAAACCATGCAACTGTGTAACTGCCGAGAATTCCTACTACGCTGCAAAGTACAACCGTTGCGACTTTAATTGCTGCCATATGCTGCAAAAATCCGAAATAAACGATTATTATAACGGCAAGAAGAGCTTCGAGAATTATTATAAATTTGCCTTGAGTGATAAGATAGGTTTTACAAGTTTCATAAATGAGCTCCGATATTTCTTTCATTGATTTGTGAACTGGAAGATTTTTAATACCTAAAAAATGATAAACTCCAAAAGAAAGTCCAAAAATGCAAATCAAAAATCCGAAAAGCAACAGGCTTTTTCCGCTTATCATATTTCCTAGAAAACTTACTGAAGCCAAATCCGGTATTACCAAATCTGCTTCGCTTGCGAAAGACTGGGTTGCTGAGGCAGCTGCCAAAATAAAAGCAACTGCAATCTTTTTTAAAGAAAAAATCTTGCTCAAATACATACATGCTCCTTTTTATTTTATTACCCGTAAATATTTTTTTTACGGTTATTTTCTATGCAATAAAAAACCCGGCTTTACGAAACCGGATGACTTCTTTGCCGCTCCGAATTTTTCGTTTTATTTTATGATTTGGAGAGTTAATATACTGGTACAAATTGTATGTTTTATTGATTTATAAGTCAAATCGACGCGGCTCAATATACGGGCTTTTTTTTAGTTTTTTAATTAGATAAAATCTTAATTGTATATTTTTATTAAAAGGGTGGAAAATGAAATTTATAAGAAATATTGCGGCTTTTTTGTCACTTCCGCTTGTGGCTGCTTCAGTTTATACGCTTATTAAAGCTTTTCTTGATTTTACTGCTTCTTCAGATGTTACATATACTCCTTTCTGGATGGGCATTTTATGTTATGCCATATTTCAATCTGTTTTTTATAAACCTATGCGTACTTATATTTTCGGGCATGAACTTACACATGCTTTCGCCGGAATTTTAAGTGGCGCAAAAATAAAAAAATTTAAAGTAGGAGACGTATCCGGACATGTTGTTCTGACAAAAGACAATATATGGATAACTCTGGCTCCCTATTTTTTCCCTATATATACTTTTGCCGTCATAGTCATTTATTTGTTTTTAGGCTGGATTACTGATATACTTCCTTTGTATCCATACTTTCTTTTTCTTGCAGGCATTTCGACAGCTTTTCATATTGCATTGACAATATATATAATAGGTATAGGTCAGCCTGATTTAAAAGTTTATGGAATATTTTTTTCCTATATACTTATAATTGTGATTAACGTTATCATTTTCTCGATCCTTATGGCTTTGGTTTTTCCAGATGGAATTAATATTAAAAATCTTTATCGTGAAATGTATGACAATATTGTTTTATCGTATATGTTTATTTATGAAGGTGCGTTTCAGATAATTACGGCATTCCAGAAGGCTTAAAATATATATAAAATAAAATCAAAGGTTGGTTAAAATGCTACAAATTCCAAAAGATGAGTTAAAAAGAAAAGGGTTCCATTTATTGTCTTTAATTTATGTGTTCGGATACTGGTATTTATCTAAATCCATCGTTATATGGGGGCTTTCAATAGCCATTGCCATTGTGGTTTCGCTTGAAACGTTAAGATTCAATGTTATGGCATGCAATAAATTTTTTTGTAAATATTTTAAAGGTTTTTACCGTGAAGAAGAAACAAAAAAAATAAGCGGTCTTATAGGAACGCTTGCAGGCGCTTTGATAGCAGTTTTGCTTTTCTCTGACAAGTACATGGTTATGGCGAGTTTTTTATATCTGTCTTTTGGAGATTCTTTTGCGGCAATCGCAGGCAAAATGTTTGGCAGACATAAAACTTTTGCAGGCAAAAGTCTTGAAGGAAGCATGGCGTGTTTTGTTGCTTGTTTTATTGCAGGATTATTTTTATTTAACTGGAAATTTGCGCTTGCAGGTGCGTTAATCGCTACAGTGGTAGAATCTGTTCCTTGGCCTGTTAATGATAATTTTTGGATGCAAATATTAAACGCAGGTTTGCTTACGCTGCTTGGCGGGGTAATTGTATGGACGGCATAAACGCAATAGAAGTCAGTGGTCTGATAAAAAAGTTCGGCGGTTTTAAAGCTTTAAACGGTATAAATTTTAACGTTAAGAAAGGTGAAATTTTTACTTTTCTAGGACCCAATGGTGCAGGCAAAACTACGACGGTAAAAATTTTAACAGGACTTTTAAAACCGACTTCCGGACAAGCGAATATTTTAGGTATGGACGTTTTAAAAAATATTGATTTGATAAAAGAAAAAATAGGTTTTGTTCCTGACCAGCCCTATGTTTATCCATACCTTACAGCGTTTGAATATATGAGAACGATAGGCGATATTTACAAAGTTCCAATCGAACAGCAAAAAAAGATGATTGCAAAGCTGTTGGAAATGTTTGAAATAAGCGACAGAGCAGGCGAAATAATAGACTCTTTTTCGCACGGAATGAAACAAAAGCTTGTTATTTGCGGCGTTTTGCTTCATAAGCCAGAAATAATGTTTCTGGATGAGCCGCTCGTAGGGCTTGATCCTAAAAGCGCAAGAATAGTAAAAGATATTTTCTCCAAGCTGTCAAAACATGGAACGACAATATTTATGTGTACGCATGTTTTGGAAATAGCCCAAAAACTTTCTGACAGGATATGCATAATCAATGATGGAAAAATTCTTGCGCTGGACACTTTTGAAAATTTACGAAAGACTGGCGGCTCCGATTCAGATCTTGAATCTATATATCTGCATCTTACTGGAGCAGTTGACACCGTGGTTTTACCGGATGGCATTTAATGCATTATCTTATAAAAATCTCCGTCTTTTCGTTTATAAACCGCATAAATTCTTTAAAGTTTAAAGATGATTTTAAAGTGGCAATTTTTATATTTATAGGTATAAATATAATTTTTATTATTTTCGCTGCATCGTGTGCATTTTTGAAATATATCAATTCAATTGTGGTGGCAGGTCCTCTTATAGTCAATAAACTTATAGCATTACTTTTTATTACAGCTTTTTTAATGGCTGTTCTTTCCGCTGTTATAGTTTCTTTTTCTACCATATATTTCGGCAGAGACATAAAATGGCTTTTGGCTTCTCCAATAAAGCTCGAAGATATTTTTTCTTTTAAAGCGACGAACTCTTCTTTTTATGCTTCATGGATGGTTTTTGTCGTATTGGTTCCTTTCATGGCTGCTCTGGGTGTGATAAAAAATGCGAATATTTTATTTTATTTATTTTCGATAATTTTTGCTTTTCCTTTTCTGGCATGCGCAAGTTTTATAGGAATAGGGTTTACCATCATAATAATGCGTTTTTTTCCAGCGGCAAAAATAAGAAATTTGATTTTTATTATAGGAATGATATTTTTTACTTTCGTTTTGGTATTTGTAAGACTGATCCAGCCGGAAAGATTTATAACTTCCTCAGGATTTGAAATTCTTGCACAGTATTTAGGATATTTGGACGCTCCGACGGCTAAGTTTTTGCCTTCGTGGTGGTATACTTCGGCAGTTATAGGGCTTATGTCAAAAGATTTCAGCAGAATTTTCATATATGCCAGCCTGCTTTTTGCCGCTGCGGTTCTTTTATGGTTTATGATAAAAATTCTTGCGAAAAAATATTATGCAGATGGATTAAATGAAGGGCAGGCTTTTGCTTCTTCAAATATAAAAAAGAAATTATTTAAAACAAGAAGTCCGGTATTTGCGATTTTTTACAAAGATATAAAAGTTTTTATAAGAGATTCAAATCAATGGTCGCAGGTTTTGATACTTGCTTCAATAGTTTTGGTATATCTTTTTAGTATGTATAAATTGTCTTTTGAGATGGTAAAAATGCATAACACGATGTCCTTAGTAAACTGTGCGCTTGTATGGTTTGTCGCTGTTGCCGTATCTCTTAGGTTTGCGTTTCCTCTCATCAGTCTTGAGGGAGAAAGTTTTTGGTTTTTACTGACAAGTCCGGTAAGCAGGCTTAAACTTTTTGCTGAGAAGGTAATTTTCGGAAGTATTCCCGTTTTTGCCATATCCATGATATTAATGTTTGCGACAAATTATATGCTTGAAATTTCCAAACCGGTTTTTATTTTAACTTTTGCAGCAACGGCGTCCGTATCTATGCTTATAAGCTGTTCGGCTATATCGATAGGAACAATTCTTCCAAAATTTAATTATTCAAATATTCCTCAAATAGAATCTTCGTTGGGCGGACTTGTTTTTATGCTTTTTTCATTTTTTATAATAATTGTCAATATACTTATAATCATGCAGCCTCTGAGACTTTTTTATTTAAAAAAGTATGATGCCGCTACTTTTTTTGAATTCGGTTTTGTGCTTTTATTGATTGATGCAATATTCGGTATTATCATTTTAGCAGCAGGATACAATGCGCTTAAAAGGATTGAGAGATGAAAAAAATCTTACTTCTTGTTATTATATTTTTTTGCTGCGTACTCTGCCGTGCAGAAAATAAAGTTTTTTATGCCGAAGGTACTGAAAAGCCAAAAAGGATTGCATTGACTTTTGATGATGGTCCCGGAAAAACAACAGAGAAAATTCTTGAAATATTAAAAAATAAAAAAGTTAAAGCTACTTTTTTTATGCTCGGCAGTAAAACCGTAAAGAAGCCCATGACGGCAAAAAAAGTCGCAGAAGAAGGGCATGAAATAGCAAATCATACCTACGATCACGTTAATTTTTTTAAATACGACGCCGCTGATAAAAGTGAAAAGATAAAAGATGAACTTTTAAAATCCGAAAAAGCGATACAAAAAGCTTCAGGCATTACACCTTTTTTGGTACGTTATCCTCACGGATATGCAAAACGTGACGCTGTAGACATTGCGAAAGAAAACGGCTATTATGTGATAAATTGGTATTTTGGCTGTGACTGGGATTTAAGTCTTACCGATGAAGAAATGTATGAAAAATATATAAGTAATATAAAAAGTGGAGCAATTTTTCTTATGCATGACACCAATACGAAAGCAGTTAATATTCTTTCCGATTTTATTGATAAACTTGAAGAAGAAGGTTATGAGATTGTTACTGTAGGGGAACTGCTCGGTTTAAAACGGGAATTGGAAAAAGAGATGAAATAGGAGGTTTGGAATGGCAAATATTTTAATTTTGTCGGTAGCTAAAAGAAAAGATACTGCTGTTACTGTGCAAGAAATTCTTACCAAAGCAGGCTGTATGATTAAAACGAGGCTTGGGCTTCATGAAAGTGGAGATGGAAAATGTTCCGATGAAGGACTTATTATTCTTCAGCTTGAAGCGGATGATAATGATATAAACGATTTAGTTTTAAGGCTGGAACAAATTGAAGGCGTAAAATCAAAGCTTATAAATATTTAGTTTTTTTTATGGAAAATAATTAAATAGTATAAAATTATCAATATGAGTTTTTAAAAAATGATTAAATACGATATTTGCAATATCAATGGATTCTTCCGAAAGGAAATATAATGCTTTGCCTTCAAAATATAATTAAATGTATTTTTTGTTTTTGCATTTTTCTTATTTTATTTCAGGCATGTTCCGTAAAGAATAATGATTTATGCAATCTGTATGTTATAGATGTAATGAAAGAAAAGAAAATATACCTCCCTCGCAGCAGTGCTAATGACATAGATATTTATCTTAAATCTTCGCGGCACTGGGAAAAAATACCGACTACGCCGGCCGGAAAATTAAATCATAAAGTGGCATATAATGCCGCCAAATCTGGAAAATATGTTTTAGCTGCATATAATGGTGGAGCAAAAAGCGGACACATTGCCATAGTAAACGGCAAAAAAGAAATGTCGTACAGTAAAAACTACAATGCTTATGTGCCGTATGCTTTGGGAAGCGTACGGGGCCGCAAACCCAAACTTATTCCACTTTCCTATCAATTTAGCGCAGACAAAGAACCAAAAATAAACTACTATATCTACAATAAACAAAAATAAAAAGAGCGGGTAGAAAACAGAATGGTATTTATGTTATAATAACCGCATTCATTTTTTTATACATAAAATTTGTTTTGGAGGATGCGTAAAATGTCCAGTAAAAATGTGTCTGAGCTTCAAATTGAAAGGTGTAAATTTAAACCCATTCTTCCTGAAGTTTTAAAAGCCGGCCCCGTTTTCGTTAAACCTAAAAAAGGTAAACCGACAAAGTCTGTTGCCAATCAGTCAAAAATTAAAAATATTTTTAAAAATACTTATGGGCTGCCGGAGGTTACTTTTACTAAAGGCACAAATTTCGGAATAGGAAAGAAAACTGTCAAAGCCGCGGTTGTTCTTTCGGGAGGGCAGGCTCCTGGCGGACATAACGTAATAGCTGGCTTGTTTGACGGTTTGAAAAAAGCGAATAAAAGTAATGTTTTGATAGGTTATCTAGGTGGCCCATCTGGAATTCTTGAAAATAGATATAAAGTAATATCTGAAAAAGTTCTTTTGGATTATAGAAATACCGGCGGTTTTGATTTTATACAATCAGGCAGAACAAAAATTGAAACTCCACAGCAGTTCTGTACAGCAAAAGACAATATATTGAAAAACAAAATAGACGCTTTGGTAGTCGTAGGCGGAGACGATTCAAATACGAATGCAGCTCTTATAGCTGAATATGTGCACAATGAAAATGTCAAAGATATATGCGTTGTAGGCGTTCCTAAAACGATTGACGGAGATTTAAAAAATGATTATATAGAAACTTCCTTTGGTTTCGATACGGCGACAAAAATTTATGCAGAACTTGTCGGAAATATATGCAGAGATGTCAACTCGGCGCAAAAATATTGGCATTTTGTAAGGCTTATGGGAAGAAGTGCATCACATATAACTATAGAAGTCGGTTTTAAAACACAGCCAAATATAGTTCTTGTTGGAGAAGAAATTCTCGCAAAAAAAATGACTTTGGAAAAAGTGGTTGACGGCATATCTGACATTATCGTAAAACGTGCAAATCTAGGTAAAAATTTCGGAGTGGTTTTGATTCCAGAAGGCTTAATCGAATTTATTCCCGAAATGAAAGAACTTATCTCTTCTCTCAATGACGTTTTGGCACAAAACGCTTCGGCGCTCTGCGAGATAAGCTCAATCGAAGCCAAAAAAGATTTTATTTTTAAAAAACTTCCGAAAAAACTTTCGGATTTGATGAAATCTCTTCCCGCAGGAATTGCTTCCCAGCTTATGCTTGACAGAGATCCGCACGGAAACGTTCAGGTTTCATTAATCGAAACAGAAAAACTTTTGATTGAAATGGTTCACAAAAAACTTTCGGAACTAAAAAAATCCGGAAAATACGCCGGAAAATTCTCGGCGATTACACATTTTTTTGGATATGAAGGACGCTGTGGAATTCCTTCAAATTTTGATGCAAATTATACTTATGCATTAGGATACAATGCCGCAGCTTTGGTTCTTAATGGAATGAGTGGATATTTATCATCTGTAAGAAATCTCACAAAACCTTCAAAAGAATGGATTTGCGGAGGAATTCCTTTGACGATGATGATGAATATTGAAAGAAGACATGGTCACGACAAGCCCGTTATTCAGAAGGCTTTAGTTAATTTAAAAGGCAGGCCATTTAAAGAGCTTGCAAAAAACAGAAACAAATGGGCTGTTGCGGAAAGTTACATATTCCCCGGACCTATTCAATATTTTGGTCCTGCTACAGTGACCGATATGACTACAAAAACTTTACGGTATGAACAGTCTGAAAGAAATAAAATACGTACAAAACTAAAGTCAGTCATTCTAAAATGAATATGTGAAATCAACCCTCAAAGCGGGCGAAACAAAAGTTTCGCTGCATTAAATGCCCCGACTCTACGGTCAAAGGAATTCTAATTGTTGTAATGCCTTTTTATGATAAAATTAATTCCTAAAAACAAAAATTAAAAATACTTTTTAAATATGTTTATTTGCTTGATAGGGTACAAATGTATTTATGAGGCAAAATTGTAAATTTTATATCCATAAACCACAAAATAATTTTCAAAAAATTCACAAATTTTGCTGTTATATTTTTCACTATTGTCCTATAATATATTAACACAAAAAAAGTAATATTTTGTAATTTCACATAAATTATCATTGAAAAAGTAATAAATGGGATATATACTATTTACATGGGAAAAATGAAAAGAAAATATTGTGTTTTATTTAAAAAAACAGTAAAGTTGAAATTGTCGCTATTTATTGTATTAGTTATGCTGGCAAATATAGTAAATGCGGCGATAATAAAAGGAACGGATTATGTTCCCCAAATAAAAATAGATTCAACAGAAGTTAATAAAGTGTGGAAGATACATAAATTAATGAATAAGCCGTTTGAGATAATAAAGAAAATGATTGAAGAAGAATTTGGAAGAACAGAAGGCACAGAAGGGAGTGAAGAAGGAATATTATACATAATGAAAAGCGGGAAGAAAGAGGTGAAGAAGGGGATGGGAGAGAACATATTTGGGCTGGGCAGGGATACGAGAATGATGAGTGCAAAAGATATGATAAAAAGTGAGCAAGTTATATGTGTTATAGGGAATGATATATATAAAAGCAGAGACAGCGGAGGTAAAGGTATAGCAATTGCAATAGGAATAATAATAATGCTGATAATGAGGGTATTGCCAAGGGGAATACCCGATGAAGTGAATAAGGTAACAAATAAAAAAATAATAAAGTATGCTGTCCCGTCTTTAAGTTAATATAAAGATGGGATTTTTCATTTTTAAGGCAGAAATGGAAAAGCATAGGGAGAAAAAGATGAAAACAAAAAAGAGAATAAAAGAATGGCTGAGCGGGATGTGGACTGGAGCAGGTGATATATTGCTGCCAAAGATAAAAGGAATAAACGGAATAAAAATAACTGCGATATTGGTGTCAATATGCTTTGTGATGACATCGGTATGCGGGGAAGCGATAGGTGCGATAGCGGATAGGCAGAGAGATGCGAAGCAGTTCAATCAGATATTTGAAGGGTTTACGCTGCCGTATTCGTACGGGAAGATAACGTATGGTAATTATGGAGGCAGTGATAGCGTAGTTATAAACATACAGGATTTGCATTCCCATCCGGATGTTCAGAAAAATATAAGCAAGATAATAGAGACATTTGATAAGAAGTATGGTGTGGAAAGGGTATATTTGGAAGGAGCATATGGAGACGTTGACGTGAGCTGGCTTGGGGTAGAGACAGACAAGGACAAGAGGGAACAAATATTAGAATTGATGATAGACAGCGGCCGCTTAACGGGAGCGGAATATTATGCAGTAAATAGCGGTCGTGAGAAACTGATAAAAGGATTGGAGAGTAAAAAGGAATATTTAGATAATTTGGTGAGGTTTGGGAAGATATTGGATTCGCAGGGAGAGATAGAGATAATATTGGGCAGTATAAGTGAAGACATAAGGAGATTAAAAGATAAATATTATAATCATCAACAAAATAAGCTGGATAAGTTGTCAAAGGAGTATAGTGATGGGAAGATAGATGGCAAAAAATACTTTACATTGCTGTATAAACATACGGACAAGCTTGGGATAGACATCTACAAGTATGAAAATATAGACGCTTATAAGATGCTATTGGAAGAAGAGGGAAACTTAAATTATAAGAGAATAACTCTGGAATTGGGCAGCGTGATAGCGAAGTTGAAAGAGGTGTTGCCGTATCAGGCGTACAAGATGATAATGGATAATACAAATAATTTCAGTGAAATAGATAAATTATATGTATATTTAATAAAGTTTGCGAGGGAGTACAAGATAGATTTAGATATAAATTATCCGAATTTGGCTAGATTTTTAGGTTATGTAGAGTTGAGTCAGAAGATAAACCCGTTAGAATTGATAAAAGAAGAAAGTAAACTGGTAGACGAAATAAGGGAGAGTTTTGGATTAAGTAGAAGCGAAAGAGAAGTATCGTTTATGGTGGAATTCGAAAAATATTTGAGAGATTTTTTATCTAGTAAGATAACTGCGGATGATTACGAGTATTATAAAGTGAATAAGGGGGAATTTGATAGTTTGTGGGTGAAGTATATAGATAATGCTAAAAAGGATATGTTGGATAGGTATATAGAGGAAACAGAGAAGTTTTATGAAGTAAACATAAAAAGGAATGATCACTTTTTGGATAATATAGGGATAGAGAAGAATAAGGCAACAGTGATAGGGGAAGAGGCAGGAGTGGAGAGAGTGGTAAAAGAGTTGGAAGGAAAGAAGATATATGTAGTGGTAACGGGAGGATTTCATACAGAGGGCGTGTACAATGAGTTAGTTAAGAGAGGGATAACAGCGTTAGTGGTGACGCCGAATGTGAGCGGTGGGGTGAAGGCTGCGGAGGAAAAGTATTATCAGATAGCCAAGGAGCAGAGTAAGGTATTATTTCAGGCATTAGCGGCGTTAAACTTAACGCAATATGTGAATGGGATGGATGATATGCGGGGAGAATATGCGGCTATTGTAGCTGGAACGCTGGTAAACGCTGGGAAAATAGATAATAAGACTTTGACAGAAGTGAATGAATTTCTAAAGAAAGTAATAAATAAGAAACATGGAGAAGGTGATAAAGAAATAATAAAAGCGGAAATAGAGTACAGAGGAGAAAAAGACATAAGGCTGGTGGTGGAGAGAGAAGGAAGTATAACGGAATATAATTATGATGCAAGAGAAAGGAAGTTTAAAAATCCTGAGGAAAGAGAAAGAAGGGAGAAGTCGGAAAAGAGCATAAATGCGGGAACAAAAGCATTTTTGGCGGGATTTATACTATCAGTGTCAATGGTGATAGGCAGCATTGTGATTTTACATGGAGCGGTACTGGGAATGGGAATGCTCGGCTATGTGTTATTGGGAATAGCTGGTGTATACAGCATAAAACGGACGGGGAAATCTTTAGAATTTTCTATATCTCAGAAGAAAGTGATGGAAGATGCGATAAAAGAGTTGGTGAAGAGAGGGGTAGTGGAAAGCGGTGAAGAGAGGCTGGATTTTAGAATATTGGGGAAGGTACTGAATAATATATCTGGCGATTTAAGAGGGAAGCTGATAAACAAGATGTTGAACAAAGATATAACGGTAGAAAAACTGTTGAACAATATATCTGATGAGTCATTGAGAGCGGAGTTGATGGATAAGATGTTGAAAGAAGGCAGAAAGACAACGGTAGAAGAAGTGTTGAATAATATAATAGGCAAGGGGGTGGAGATAGAGGAAGAGATAAAAAATTTGCAGGATAAAATGAAAAAGGCAGGGAAAGAAGGTACAAAAAATGAAGAAATAATAAAGATGTTTGGGGAAAAGCAAACAAAAGAGGAGGAGTTATCGAATTTAAGTAAGAGTTTGGACATAGAAAATCTCGTAGAAGAAAGTGATGTAGCAATGTATTTCGACGAAACAATACACCTCAATTATCCGCTTTTGTCAGTTTTGTTTTTTGATGAAAACGGAAATATAAAGAATAGAAATTTATTAGAAGTATTTATAAGGCATGAACTCAGGCATGCAGATTGGAAAGGAAGAGCGGATAGAGGTAGTAAGATAGCGGGATTTATACATAAAATAGAGTGGTTAGAAGAGCTAATAGTATCGTTAGGAGACTCGCCTGATTATACGGCATTGACGAGCGAGCCGATAAGGAGATGGATAGGCAGATTGTTTAGTAGGAAGGATACAGAAAAGAAACCTGCCGAAGAAGAAGCTCAAAGTATTTCTGAAACCGATTCTGCTGGCAGGCTGGACTCAGATGCTCTGCCTGTGTTACAGGAAAGGTCTGAAGAAACAAGGTCTGCTGTTTCACAGGAAAAACCTTTGGCAGTAGCTTCTTCAGATAGGAAGAGTATTTTGAATAGAATTTTATCGTTTATGAAGACGTTTAGGATGAGTACCTTGTCTTTTGTGTCTAAGTTTAGGAGAGCTCCGAATAGTATAGACTCTGATTTGGAAGAGGGATTCAGGAAGTATTTGGATGAGTTTTATGAGAAAGATGGCATTAAAGATGCGGGA